>DLYX01000244.1:0-215 GCA_003447545.1 Deltaproteobacteria bacterium
CGAGAGGTAGCGACGCGCCATCAAAGTCTGCGTGATGCGGAAGACCGCGTTCTTCGGGAGCTCAAGCTGCAGACTTAGCTCCGAGAGGGTGAGACCTTTCGGCGAGCTGCTCAGGGTCTCCAGGATATCAAGAGTCCGATCCAAAGCGGGAACGGAACCGGGTGATTCTTCGGTAGTGACGATCTGCTGCTCGGGTTTCATGCTCTTGTCAACTT
>DLYX01000244.1:604-1415 GCA_003447545.1 Deltaproteobacteria bacterium
TTTTTTCAGTCCGAATCTCGATCCCTGAGCGAGATGAGGACCGGGAAAAACACGAAGTTACTTTTGACCACAACCAAACCAAACCAAACCAAGAAGACCATGAACCAAATCAATCGAACCTATCTCGCCCTGACCGCTTCCGGAATTCTGACCTGCCTGAGCGGCACCGCCGGGGCAACGACGATCTTTACCGAGGATTTTAACGGCTACGCCGGCAATCAGAACAACACCCAAGGCAACACGGGATTGAATGTTGCCTTCGGCGGCAACGTGGCCGGCTGGTCAACATCGGGCGCTGGCCCCATGCATGCAGTGGACTTCGGCACGTCGAACTGGGCGATCATGTTCTGGCAGGACAACGTCATTACGCAGACCGTGGGGATTGCCGCGAACGACTCGGGAACCGACTACGAGGTCAACTTCGATTACGGCACGGCCGACTATGCAGGCGGGCAGGGAACCGGTGCCGGCGATTCGATCCTCGTCGAGGTCCTGCGCGGCGACAACACCGTGCTGGCGTCGAACACCTTCACGCCGGGTGCCTGGGATGCAGGTAACTACAATCTCGACGCTGGCCTGCAAGGCACGCTTCCTTACGTCGGAGACGGCACGGGTGACGTTCGTCTCAAGATTGGGCCGGCTGCCGGGAGCTTCGGCCAAGGACGCTTTGCCGGGGAGATTGATAATCTTTCCGTTTCCGACGTCATCCCCGAACCATCCTCTGCCATCCTGCTCGGACTCAGCGGGTTCGCATTACTTCTGCGCCGAAAGCGGAGTGTCTGATCTGAGGCCCGGTTATCTCGCAACCAAC
>DLYX01000244.1:1609-6586 GCA_003447545.1 Deltaproteobacteria bacterium
TTCGGAATTCTGACCTGCCTGAGTGCCGCTGCTGGTGCCCAAACGATCTTCACCGAGGATTTCAACGGCTATGCCGGCAATCAGAATAACACCCAGGTGGACACGGGATTGGAAGTCGCCTTTGGTGGCACCGTGGCCGGGTGGTCAAACTCGGGTGCTGGCACGATGCATGCGGTCGATCTCGCCAATCTCGGCGGGGAGTCGAACCCGTCGGACTGGGCGATCATGTTCTGGCAGAACAACGTGATCACGCAGACCGTGGGGATTGCCGCGAACGACTCGGGAACCGACTACGAGGTCAACTTCGATTTCGGCACGGCCGTCTACGCGCAAGCGGGCCAGGCAACCAGTGCCAGCGATTCGATCCTCGTTGAGGTCTTGCGCGGGGACGACTCCGTATTGGCGTCGAACACCTTCACCCCGGGTGCCTGGGGTGACGGCAACTACAATCTCGAGGCCGGCCTGCAAGGCACGCTTCCCTACGTCGGAGACGGCACGGGCGACGTGCGCCTCCGGATTGGGCCGGCTGCCGGGAACTTCAACCAAGGACGCTTTGCCGGGGAGATCGATAATCTTTCCGTGGCCGAGCTCCCCCCGGGCGCCATCAACATCACCTCCTTCACCGCGACTCCCGATACCCTGGCCGACTCGGAAGACGCGGTGACCTTCGACTGGACGGTCACCGGGATGCCGCTGGACTCCTTGGAAATCACGCCGGGCAACATTGATGTTCTGGGCGACACCGACGGAACGGGGATCGGAAGCTATTTGCTCGATCCCGGACCTGACGGCACCACCGATTACACCCTCACCGCAACCAAGGGCGGCGACACCGTCACGCGAATGGTGACCCTGCCCGCTCCGGAGATCACCTCCTTCACGGCCTCGCCCTCGCCTGTTACTCCGAGCGAAAACGTCACCCTCTCGTGGCAGGTCGGACTGCCCGCCACCACGCTGACTATCGACCCGGGTGGTATCGACGTGTCGGGTGACACCGATGGCACCGGGGCCGGTAGCATCATTGTCAAACCGACTGAGACCACCACTTATACGCTGACGGCCACCCGCGGCACCAGTGCCAGCACCGCGAATGCGGTCGCCATTGTGCAGACTCCCCCCGACCCAAATGCTCTCGCCTACGAGAGCTTCGATGGCATCACCGACATGGATTTGAACGGCGGCCCCAACGGGCAGGTCACGACGACCCACGATGTTGGTGTGGGCGGGTCACTTGCCGGGTGGAGCAACGAGGGTGCGGGAACGATTCACGCCGTGGATACCCACAACATCTGGACGGGAGGTGTGGTTTCCACCAACCCGCCGAACTGGGGAGTGATGATTTGGCAGGACAACGTCATCACGCAGACCACGGGCACTCTTGGATCAAACGAAAGCGGGGTCGGCTACCGCATCAATTTTCTTGCAGCAGGGGCGGTCTATCAGCAGGCAGGCCAAGTCAACGACGGCACCACTGATGGTCTCAGGATCGAGGTGCTGCGCGCTTCGGATGACGCGGTCTTGCACACCTTCGATCACATCACAGCCCCGCCGGTTGGCTTGGGCGACCTCGGACTTCTTCCGGTCAACTTCACCTACACCGGCGACGGCAGCGGCGATATCCTGTTCCAGGTTGGTCCGGTGAATGCTGGCCAGGGCCGTTTCCAGGGCACCATTGACGACCTCCAACTTACGCTGGCCGGCTCCGTTTCCGGCCCGGAAATCACCTCGATCACTGAGATCGGTGAGGGGGTGTTTGAGTTGACCTTGTTGGGCGCCGCGAACACTGGCTACGAGTTCCGATCCTCAACGATCCTCGACTTCAACCCGGGCATTTTGGCCGAGAATCTGACCGCTGGAGATCCGGCCATGGGCACAATTGGAGGAAGCAACGACAGCGTGCTCACTACCGACAGCAGCGGGAAAGGAACGGCGCAACTAATCTTGGTCGAACCAAAGAACTTTGTCATGGCAATCGAAAGCATGCCGTGAGGCCGCTTGCCCGGTGTGAATGCCACTTGCCCGCTGATCTCCTCGTGAGATTAGCGGGAATGCAGTAGTTTCGCCGCCACGAACCCAACACCGCAAATCTCTTCGCTCTTGATGAGAGCATCCCTTCAGCGTGACATTCATGATCCCTAACATACGACAATTCGAACCTCTGCTCCCCGACATCATTATCAACTCCCTTCGTGACTCGGTCGCGGCCGTGGTGGCGGTCCTTCTTCTCTCCCTCGCCACTCCCGGCGGGGCGCAGATTTTCACCGAAGATTTCGACGGCTTCACCGCTCCCGGGGGAAACTTCAATGGCGGCCAGTACCAATCCGGACTGGCGGTGGCGTATTCCGGCACCTTGCCCGACTGGGGGAAATCGGGAAGTGGCACCGTCCACGTGGTGGATACCGCAAACATCTTTGCGAACGGCATCGTGAACCCACGGGATTTCGCGGTGATGATCTGGCAGAACAACGTCATCACGCAGAGTAGCGCGATTCCCGGGTCGAACGATTCCGGGGTGACCTATGAGGTGAGCTTCGAGGCCAGTCCGGCGGTGTATCAGGCGGGCAGTCAGCAGACTTCGGCCAGTGATGGACTCTTGATCGAGGTTCTCGATTCCGGTTCCAACATCCTCGCCAGCCACACGCACAATCCCGGTGCCTGGGCGGGGAATATCGTCTTCGCCGCGGACAGTTTTCAATACACCGGGGACGGCAGTGGCGACATCCGCTTGCGCATCGGCCCCTCGGCCTTCGGCAGCGGACGTTTCGGTGGAGCCATCGACAATCTTCAGGTCTCGGTCGACGCCCCGGTCTTTGAGGGATACGCAACCGACCCGGCGGTTCACGTGGCGGGTCACGCAATCACACCGAACTTCGCCCAGCTCACTGGAGGTGCAGCAAGTGGCTTTGGCATCTCCCCCACCCTCCCCGCCGGTCTGTCCATCGACCCGGTCACCGGCACCATTTCCGGGACACCTGCGACAGCCTCTCCCTCGACCGAATACACCATCAGCGCATCGTTTTCCACCGGACCCGATCAGGAGGCAACCCTCGACCTCTCGGTTCTCGCGAACTCGATCCTGACCGGCTACTCGACCACTCCCGCGAACTACATCGCGGGAGTGTCGATTACCCCGAACACGCCCCAGGTGCTTGGTGGGACGCCGGACAGCTATGCGGTTTCCCCGCCCTTGCCGACCGGCCTGCTGCTTGATCCGCTCACCGGGGTCATCACCGGCACGCCGAGTTCCCTCACTGCGGCGGCTGATTACACCATCACGGCCAGCTTTTCCGGCGAACCGAATTCGATCTTTCTGCTCAACATCGAGGTCGTCGAATTGCCATCCACGCTGATCATCTCGGAGTTCATGGCCAGCAATGACACGACCCTCAACGACGGCGACGGGAATTCGTCCGACTGGATCGAGATTCACAACTTCGGCGCCGCTCCGGTGAACCTCGGCGGCTGGCACCTCACCGACCGAGCGGACAAGCTCGACAAGTGGCAGTTTCCCTCCGTGGTCGTTCCGGCGGGCGGATACCTCCTTGTCTTTGCCTCGAACCAGAACGAGGACGACTACATTGATGCGGGGGGCTTCCTGCACACCAACTTCAAGCTGTCGGCCGGAGGCGAGTTTCTCGGTCTCGTCAAACCCGATGGCTTGACGGTGGTGCATTCCTTTGCACCCGAGTTCCCTCCGCAGGTGACCGACATCTCCTACGGGCTTTCAAGTGACCTGACGACGATCGGGTTTTTCCTGGCCCCGACTCCCGGGACGGCCAACCCCGCAACCCCTTCGACATTGGGTCCTTTCATCAGCAACGTCACGGACAGCCCACAACCCATCCCGGGTGACAGCGATGATCTCGTGATCTTCGCGCAGGTCGATGCCTTGGTGAACCCGGTCGCCTCGGTCACGCTCCACTACCGGGTGATGTTCGGAGCTGAGCAGGCGGTGCCGATGAATGATCTGGGCAACGGACAGTTCAGTGCCACCATTCCGCACACCGCCTCGGACCCCGGCGAGATGGTGCGCTGGTATGTCACCGCCGAGGACAGCGCCAGTGTCTCGCGACGTGAACCGGCCTATCTGGATCCCGCCAACTCGCCCCAGTATTTTGGTACGATCGTCGACGACCCTGCGGTGGTGTCGGCGCTGCCGACCTTATTCTGGTTCGTCGCCTCGCCAGGAGCGGCGAACACGGGCAGCGGAACCCGCTCGTCGGTCTCCTTCGACGGACAGTTCTACGACAACGTCTTTACCCGCAGGCGCGGGGCCAGCTCGGCAGGCGTGGCCAAAAAATCCTACAAATTTGATTTCAACAGCGGCCACCATTTCCGCTTCGACCCCGCTGCCCCGCGCGTGAGCGAGATCAATGTCAACTCGACCTTCCAGGACAAGGCCTACATCCGTCCGCAGCTCTCCTACGAGTCCTACACCGCGGCGGGTGTTGCCGCCAGTCACGCCGACACCTGGCGGGTCCAGCAAAACGGCGCGTTCTTCAGCGTGGCCAGCTTTGTGGAACAGGTGGATGACGATTTACTGGATCGACGCGGGCTCGATCGGGAAGGCGCGCTCTACAAGATGTTCAACGGCGTCACCTCGTCGAGCTCCGGGGTGGAAAAGAAAACGCGGCAGCACGAGAACAACTCCGACCTGCAGGCCTTGGTCAACGGCGTCAGCCCGTCGAATCCCAACCGCGCCGAGTATCTCTTCGACCACGTCGACATTCCGGCGATGATCAACTACGCCACTGCCGGGATCATTTCCCAGGACTTCGACCGCTGGGCCAAGAACTTCTACGTCTACCGGGACACCAACGGTTCCGGCGAATGGTCGCAAATTCCGTGGGACAAGGACCTCACTTTGGGAAATCGTTTTTACGACGACGAGATCAGCGGGGACGGGTTTTCGTTCGAGTCGGGACTCTCCGCGCAAAAGCGTCGCGCTCATCCCTTCCAGGGTGCCGCGGCCCACGC
>DLYX01000114.1 GCA_003447545.1 Deltaproteobacteria bacterium
CGTTGCAGATAGCCACGCGGTTCCCTCGAAACACATTCCCCTCAAGCCTCGTATTGATCGGCCCCATCGCGCTGGCAAACACGTCGATCTGCGCGCTGCTGAACGAACAAACCGAGTCCACTGCGTCCCAGCTCGCGCCCCAAAAAGCGCATTGTGCGGCATGGCCCGTGACCACATCCAGACGGCACTCCGTCCCGTTCCAAGTGGCATTCTCATGCGAGGACAGGCAACTCGCTTCGCTGATCGAAGTTTCCGGAACGACGCAGCTTGAGCCGTCAACGTCCGACAAATAATCGAAAAAGACACTGCAGAAGTCCCAATCGCCCAACTCCTCGATCAGCCATTCCTCTCGCGCATCATCGTACTCGCAGCCACGGAACTGGGGCAGGCAGGCAAGGGTCCGGAGCTTGCTGGCCCCGATGGCAACGCCCTCACCCCCATTCCCGTCGATCACATTGTTAGCAATCAAAGTATTTGCGACAACGGCGTGGCCCTCGGCCCCGACGAGCCCCGTTGATTTCCGGCCCGGAGCATCTAGCCTAATACCCGTAGTTCCACTTCCGAGAACCCAGTTCGCTGAGACTTCATTATCCGCACTGCCGATTCGCTGCTGCCAATCGACTTCAATCGCGATGCCTGCCCAGCTATTGCTGCGCACGAGGTTGCCAACGATACGATTTCTATCGCCGCGAAGACAGATACCCCCGTCTATCCTGTCGTTCGAGGATGTTTCGACGATATTTCCCTCAAATGTCGAGTCATTCGCTTTGAGATCAACGGCCTCATCACCCGACAGGCGCAGATTATTATGCCTGAACACCATATTCTCGGGAACACCGTCACTATCGCGTACCTCGATATGACTCGCGTCGTCAGCGGCGCCCATCATGAGGTTGCCGCGCACCAGTGCTCCACTGGCATTCTGCAAGTACAGAGATCCGTCGCAGTGCAACAGGACATTGAATTCGATCGTACTGCCTTCCCCGCGAACGTCCACGCACTCATTGTCGTTCGTCAGCGCGACTGCATTTCGAGAAATCCGGCTTTGCGCGCCAGAAACGTTAATCCCCTCTGCATTGATCAGGAGGTTGTCTTCCACGACAATAGAAGACCCTTTGATGTCTATACCCTTGGTCCTCGCTGCGCCCTTGAAGTACGAGGAGCGAATCACCGTGCCATTGTTCCCTTCATCCAGACTAGATACGGCGTGGCCGCTCGACCTGAAACACACCTCGGAAACCGTGGTATTCTCCACGCCGGCACTGAGTCCGACGCCAAAATCTGCATGCCGGACGGTGAGCCTGGAGATCGTGGTATTGTCAGCTTCCACGCGAAATACGCCAACACCATAATCATCCAACCCGCATAGATCTGAATTACAGTTCTCCACCGTCACCGAGGGGCAGGTGCGCAGGTAGCTCTTGTTTTTCACCGTCTTGAGGAGCATCTTGATGTCGGCTTTGAATTCCTTCGCCTTGGCATAATCCTTCAGCCATGCCTTGGCGTCGGCGTACCTGAACGAGAGTGCCGCCTTGACGCCTCCGAACTCCGGAGTCTTCAGCAGGTTGTCCAGCACAACCGGTTCGGCGCCGGTGATCGTCAGGCCGGAGGTCTGCACCACCACCTCTTCGTTATACGCGCTGCCATCATCTCTCGGGTAAATGGTGATCACATCACCCGTCGCTGCCGCGTCGACAGCCTCCTGGATGGTGGCGTAACACGCCTCGTCGGCAGGGTTCACGCAGCGGTCAGCCGCGGTCGCAGAAGTTGGCAGACTCACGGCGAGCACAGCAGCGGTGAGAGAAATCACAATCCTGATGATCTGGTTCATGTGGGTGCAAGCTCCTTTGGGTGCGGGTGACGGCGGCCGACATCAAGGCCAATCTTGGCCCAGGCCACCTCTAGCCGTCAACCCCAAACCTGCCCCCGCCACGACCACAAACCCAAAACCCGCTTTATTCCGCTACACGCGGGGTTTTGTCACGGAAAAAATACCGTTGTAATAGCCGCCGGGTGGCGTCATTACAGCGTTTGCAATTTCTGGGGGTTTTCTGCGCTCATATTGACCGCAGAGCAGCCGCGGGGCTACGCTACCGGCATGCGCTCCAGACTCGTCCTTGCTTCGATCTTCGCGGCCATGCTCGCTCCATCGAACGCTGAGGCGGTCGAGTGCTTGGGTTTGACCGTTCGGGGCGGTTGAGTCAAAAGATGTCTTGACTCCGGCTACTCCCAGCGAGGCCCACGCGGAGGAAACCCATGCTCGAGAAACCCGAAAAACTAAAACAAACTCTTCGAGCGTTGCCTCTGGCACTTGTATGCATAGGTATTCTTTTGGGGCCCATGGCGATAAACGCAAGCAGTGCGCCCCTCGGAAAAAAGAAGCAACTGTGCCTGACTGGATTCGCCGGACAAATCCGCGCGATCGTAAAGACACAACTCAAAGACGTCATCTCGTGCATTGCCAACGCGGAGAAGTCTGGAAACGATCCTCGGATCTGCTCCCTGCAGGACGTCAAGGGCAAGGTGGCGAAGGCTGTCGCCAAAGCTTTCGAGAAAGAGGCTAAGCAGTGCGAATCCGTTCCAGGCTTCGGACACCCTTCCCCCACCCAAGCGATCGAAGCTGCGGAGAATGCTTCGCGAACATTGGCC
The DNA here is from genome assembly GCA_003447545.1 of Deltaproteobacteria bacterium. Taxonomy (GTDB): domain Bacteria; phylum Desulfobacterota; class Binatia; order UBA12015; family UBA12015; genus UBA12015. The sequence goes on from DLYX01000114.1 coordinate 2,650, forward strand.
CTTTCGCGTACGACCCTCGCACCTCTGTTCGACCTCGAGATTTCACGGATTTGCGAGAAGAAGGCTCTCGGTGCTTTGTCCAAGTACCTCGATGGAAGACTCAAGGAGTATGAAAAGTGCATCAAGGCTGGGCTGAAGAAGGGGATCGGCAGTAGTGGCGTTCCGATCCGTCAGGCGAATTGTGACGACCCCGACGATGCAGCCTGCACCGAAGGGCTCGCGGGCTGCCTGTTTCGGGCCATGACAACCGCCCCCTTTTATGACCCGAAGGGCAAGCATCAGAAAGCCATCGACAAACTCCAGGCGACGATCGTGAAGGCATGCCCCGACCCGCGCAGTCTCGTGCTCGACTGGGAGAGGCTCGAGGCATGGGAAGCATGCATCGGAGCACCTCACGGCACCCTGGGATGTCCCGGAACTAGCTGGAGCCTGCAGACGGAGGCCGAATGGACGGCGAATGCGTGGAGGGAAGAGGCGATATGTACCGCATGCGAATTGATATCGACAGTCTCCGGTATTTCCAGCTTCGATTGCACCTAACAGCCCGCGTTCTACTCTTGGAATGAGCCCTTAGATATGCTCCGCCAGGCCGGGGTGGGGCCGACCTGCGGAGACGGAGTCAAGGAGGGCGGAGAGCTCTGTGACGACGGCAATGATAGCGACGCCGATTCTTGTAGCTCAGATTGCATCCCCACGACCTGCGGGGATGGTGTTTGGGGAGCGAGTGAAGATTGCGACCCCAATGCCTCAGCGGTGTGCGGCGACGGGCGCTGGATGCTCTACAATGGTGAGGCTTGCGAACCGGACTGGCATGGAGAAGCCTGCTGCTCAGAAACGTGCGAAGCTACCTGCTCCAACCCGGACTGCTGGGATGCCAGCTTGTGCGATTATACGGAAGACCCAGCCACCCCCTGGCCGATCCCATCCTGCCCCGACGACTGTAACTTGGCAGCGCGATGTGGGGACGGCGACCTGGATCCAGACGAGGAATGCGACGACGGTAACATCGTTTCGGGTGACGGTTGCGACGGCAACTGTACCCTTCCTTCATGTGGCAACGCCCTGGCGACGGCGGGTGAAGAGTGCGATGGCTACACAGGGCTCTGCGACGGGGGCATTCGCGACGGGAGACTCTGCTCCCAGCATAGCGACTGCCTGGGCGGCGTTTGCTCCTCTTGTTGGGGAGCCTGCCAAGATGACTGTACTTGCGGGAACGCACCGCGTACGCTGATCGGAGCCGTTTGCGAACCTGCGTGCGGAGACGGGCGCGTGTCCTTCCCCGAACAGTGCGATGACGGCAACTTCATCGATGGCGATGGGTGCGACTCCAACTGCACCCCGTCGGTCTGCGGCAACACCATCGTGACCACGGGGGAAAAGTGCGACGGAGACCAAGCTGCCTGCCTGGGCGGCGAACGTGACGGCGAATGGTGCCGGCATGACGACCAATGCCCCGGCGGGGCCTGCGACATATGCGAGTTCCGCTGTAGAGGGTTGGGAG
>DLYX01000131.1 GCA_003447545.1 Deltaproteobacteria bacterium
GACCATGCCGAGCGAAAAGCTCAGCCTGCCCGCGGCAAACGAAGCCCTGCCCGGGCGGGACGAGGCCATACCGGTGGCTGGCAAGCACTTCGTTTTGGGAACCGATATCCAACCGCCTTTTCCCGAAGGCCTCGAGCAGATCGTGGTCGGGCTGGGTTGTTTTTGGGGTGCCGAAAAATGCTTCTGGACAATTGAAGGCGTCCATACCACGGCCGTGGGCTACGCGGCCGGGCACACACCCAATCCCACCTATGAGGAAGTCTGCTCGGGCCGTACCGGTCATAACGAGGTGGTATTGGTCGTCTTTGATCCGGCAAAGACGTCTCTCGAAGATCTGCTCAAAGCGTTTTGGGAAGGCCATGACCCCACCCAAGGTATGCGCCAGGGAAACGATATGGGCACTCAGTACCGCTCGGGCATCTATACAACCAGCGATGCCCAACAAGTAGCCGCGGTTGCCTCCCGAGACCGGTACGCGACCGCACTCCGAGCCGTGGGCATGGAGGCTATTACGACCGAAATTCTCGGATCGGGCCCTTTCTACTATGCCGAGGATTACCACCAGCAGTATCTCGCCAAGAATCCGGCAGGTTATTGCGGACTCGGCGGCACCGGCGTGGTCTGCCCGGGAAGCTAGCGCAGGAACATTTCCGACGCCGGCGATCTAGAGCGGTAAAATCAGGGAAACGCGAAGTCCGGGTTCCGCATCTTCCAAAGTCACCTCACCACCATGAAGGTGAGCCACTGCGCGGACCAGTGACAATCCAAGCCCGCTGCCGGGCTCGGTGCGGCTGCCATCGGCGCGGCTGAAACGCTCGAAGGCACGATCGCGAAAATCTTCTGCCATGCCGGGTCCATCGTCCTGAACCATCAGGGTCTGGGAATCTTCCGTGCGCACCAGACGAATCTGAATTCGACCTCCGGAGGGCACATATTTTATCGCATTATCGAGCAAGTTCGCGAGAGCCTGTGCCAACAAATGAGGCTCGCCGCGAACCAGTGCCTGCCCCGTCGAGTCGCGAACCAGCTGCAAACCCGTCTCGGTCGCCAGAGGCTCGTAGGTATCGACCACATCGCCGGCCATATCGTCGAGATCGACATCCTGAAAGCGCTCTCTCTCGGCACCGGATTCCGCCAGCGTAATGGCTAGCAGCGCATTGAAGATGGACAGGATCCGATCCGCTTCGACCACCGTTTCCTGAAGAACCTGGCGGTAGGAGCCAGGATCATCTTCGGTCAATAATGCGACCTCGATCCGGCTTTTGAGCCGCGAGATCGGGCTGCGGAGATCGTGGGCGATCTCGTCCGACACCGATCGCATTCCCTCCATCAGACCCTCGATACGGTCGAGCATCCGGTTGAGGTTCTCCGAGAGATCATCGAATTCGTCGCCACCCGAACCGACCGGCATGCGCCGAGAGAAATCTCCGGCGAGAATCGCGACACTATTCTGGTTGATCTTTTCCAGCCGCGAGGACACGCGTCGACCGACGAAAAGCCCGCCAGCCACGCCCAGGACCAGCGTCAGGCCGAAGGCGCCGAACATCGCCTGCACAATCAAATCACGGAGTTTGGCGACTTCACCCAAATTGCGCCCGACCAAAAGGCGCAACCCGTCGGGCAGGTCGACAGCGCGAGCGCGCGCAAGCTCACTGCTCTCCCCCAGCGGAAATTCCACCACCTCTTGTCCCGCGGCCTCTCCGGCCGGCCAGTCCCTCAGATTCCCCGCCACCCATTCGAGCCTTTGGGTAGCGAGCATATAGATGGTGCTCCCCCCCGGTCGATCGGTGCTGCGTCGCGCCAGAATCGTCTTGATCTCGGCGACGCCCTTGCGCGAGAATTTCTCCTGTAACAACTCCGCTTCGGCCGAAATTTCAGCATCCACGCGTCCCTGGTCCAGAGAGAACGTCGACCAATAGAGAAAGCCGAGAATCGCAAGACTCGTGACGCAAAAGAGCAGCGTATAGACGAGTGCGTAGCGGAAGATAAGGCTGCGCTTGCGAGACGGCTTCATTCGCCCAACCGGTAACCGGCGCCTCGAACTGTCTCAAGCAGCGGCCTGTCGGGCGATCCACCAAGTTTTTTTCGCAGGCGACTCATATGAACATCAATCACATTGGTCTGCGGATCGAATTGATAGTCCCAGACACTCTCCAGAAGCATGGTTCGAGTGACCACCTGGCCGGGATGTCGCATCAGAACTTCGAGAATTTTGAACTCTCGCGGTTTCAGATCCAGGGTCTCCCCGCCCCGCCGCACGCGACGCGCCAGGAGGTCCATTTCCAGATCTGCCACTCTCAATGTGGTATCCGCCAGCGGCTGTTGCCCTCGACGCGTCAGAGCCTCCAGCCGCGCCAGCAGCTCCGAGAAGGCAAAAGGTTTGGTCAGGTAATCATCGCCCCCGGCACGCAGCCCCTCCACCCGATTGTCGACGCTATCCATGGCGCTCAGAATCAGAACCGGCGTCGCACTGCCCGTACGCCTGACGGTTTCCACAATCGTCAATCCATCCATCTCGGGAAGCATGCGATCGACGATCAATGCATCGAAAGGGCCACTCAAGGCCAACGCGAGTCCGCGAGCTCCATCCCCTGCCAAATCGACGGTCCAGCCGCTTTCCCGGAGGCCCTTGGCGACAAATTGGGCCGCCTCCGCATCATCCTCGATCACCAAAACCCGCACAGTCCTTGCTTTGGCCGATGCTCGCCTCGCTCGCAACCGCCCGCTGATCCCGAAATCTGATTGCAAATAAAACCCGTTTAAAAACAGCTACTTGGCAGAGTCCATCGTTCTCCTGCTTCGCGGATCACCCCCGCCTGAAAGCGTGGCGCAAAATACGCGAATTTTCTCAGTTTGTTCACTCCCCGCGGCGTGTTAATCCTCACAGAACTTGAGGTATTCATTGAAGGAGAAACATGCACAGACCGCGCGGTAGGCGCTTCGTACCGGTACGCCCCGAGGAATCCAATCGTATCAACCGGCAAATCCGGGTCCCCGAGGTTCGCCTTGTAGGGGTCGACGGAGAGCAGTTGGGCGTCGTGGAAACGCAGGAAGCGTTGCAACGAGCACAAGAGGCCGGCCTCGATCTGGTTGAAGTCGCTGCCAAGGCACGACCACCGGTGTGCCGCATGATGGACTACGGCAAATTTCGCTACGCCAAGCAGAAAAAAGAAGCCGAAGCGAAAAAAAAGCAGCACACCACGCAGGTCAAGGAATTGCGCGTGCGGCCAGGTACCGATGTTCACGATATCGCTCGCCAGACCAAAAAAGCTCAGGAATTTCTGGAAGATGGTCAGCGTGTGAAATTCACCCTCCGGTTCCGTGGCCGAGAGATGGCCCACCAGTCGCTCGGGAAGCAGAAACTTCTCGATATCGCGGAGAATCTCGTGGAGTGCGGATTTGTCGAATTGGCGCCGCGGACCGAAGGGCGCATCATGCATCTGGTGATGGCTCCCGGCGCACGTAAAGCCAAGATCGAGCGACCCGCAGTCGCGCCGACGCCTGCAGCCAAGACCGAGCCGCCCCCTGCGAAGTGACCACGAGAAGTGAGCACCCAGTAGGGGCTGGCGGGGGTACGGCACGAAATCAATCGCCGTATCCATTGCGGAGTCCGCCAAGCCCGGCGGGGGCGGGTAGTGGACCTTTGCAGGCCGCTCCGTCAGACTCGTCGACGTGACCGAAATCGATCTCGCGATTCGTGCGGAAGTGCTGCACAAATCCTTCGGAGGGCGCCGTATCCTGAACGGCTTGTCACTCGAGTTGCGCGCCGGAGAGTGTCTGGGGCTGATGGGAGGCAATGGGGCCGGGAAGAGCACCCTGCTCCGCGTTCTCGGGGGCACCATGCGACCCACTTCCGGCAAGATCGAAATCTTCGGCTCGACACTACACGGCGACAAGGGTGTCCGAGCCCGCTCGCGGATCGGGTTTCTCGGCCACGAGAGCATGCTCTATCGTGACCTGAACCCGCGCGAGAATCTGGAAGTCTTCGCATCGCTCTATCGCTTGCCGGAAATCGACATCCGCGCTTGCCTCGATCGTGTCGGTCTGAGCCACGTCGGAAACCGACCCACGCGAACACTCTCGCGCGGCATGCTGCAGCGACTGGCTCTCGCGCGAGCGACGCTCCACAAACCTTCAATTCTCCTGCTCGACGAACCGTTCACCGGACTCGATGACAACGGAGCCAGTCTGCTTCGCGAAATTCTCGGGGAACACACCCGCCATGGCGGGGCCACTCTTCTGATCAGCCACGCGCTGCCGGAAGTCGCAGAACTCTGCTCGCGGGGCGTGATTCTGGACCGGGGTGCGTTCGCCTGCGAATTGCCCGAAATGCCTGGGGTCGAAGATCTGCAGCGGGTCTATCGCCAGACGATTCAGGGGCGACCATCCTGATGTGGCAGATTCTCCGCAAAGATCTCCGCATCGAGTGGCGTACCGGCGAGATTCTCTCGTCCATGCTCCTGCTGTCGATTCTGATCACTTTGGTTTTTGCCTTTACGTTGGAGCCTTCCCGTCTCCGTGGGCCGGAATTTCTGGGGGGGCTTCTGTGGGCAACCCTGCTTTTCTCAGGCACGCTTGCCCTGAACCGATCCTTCCTCCTCGAGCGCGAAGCAGGTGCCTGGACTGCTCTGGCCCTTTGCCCGATCGATCGAGGCTCCATCTATCTGGGCAAATTACTCGCCAATCTCGTTGTTCTTCTCCTCGGGGCGGCTGTGCTGCTCCCCTTGATGGTCTTGCTGCTCGGCACTCGCGATCTGCAGCCGAATCTTCTGCTCCCCGCCTCCCTGATTCTGGGATTGATCGGATTTGCCGCCATCGGAACCTTGTTTTCGGCGATGGCGAGCGGCACCCGAGCTCGCGAAGTTTTGATGCCCCTGTTGACCTTTCCGCTCCTGGCGCCTCTTTTGATCGCCGCTGCTCGCACCACCACCGCCGGGTTGACCGGCGAGCCCCTGGAGGCTGTCCAATCGTGGCTCCTGCTGCTCGGAGCTTTTGACCTTGTATTCGCCGTAGCTGGCTGGTTGTTTTTCGATTATGTCCTTGAAGACTGACACTCGGGTTTCTCATCCGTGGCGAGATTTCGCACTGCCCTTGCTGACAGGCGGCTTCATGCTGGCCGCCGTGATCCTGATTTTTTTCGTTGTTCCCAACGAGAAAGTTCAGGGCGTCACGCAGCGAATCTTCTACTTTCATGTCCACCTCGCGTGGATGGCCTTTGGTGGTTTCATTTTCGTCGCGATCGCCAGCGTCTGGTATCTCAGAACCGGCAGCGCTCGAGCCGACCAACTCGCACTCGCCAATGCCGAGGTCGGGCTGCTCTTCACCACTCTGGTTCTGGTGACAGGAGCGATCTGGGCGCGACCAATCTGGGGCGTTTGGTGGACTTGGGATCCACGGCTGACCATGTCCGTCGTCCTATGGGCCATCTATGCGGCCTACATCATGTTGCGCCGGCTGGGGCGTGGGGATGAAACAATCACCCGCTATGCAGCCGTGCTCGGCATCGTCGGCGTTTTGGATATCCCGATCCTTGTTCTGGCAATTCGACTCTGGCGCGGCGTCCATCCCGCTGTGGTGATTTCCAAGGACCCCGAAGCCGGCCTCAAGGATCCGACCATGATCTGGACCCTCGTTATCACAGGGGTCGCACTCGCCTTGCTCTTTACTTGGCTGGTCTCGTTGCGTGCACGCTTCGCCGCCATCGATGATGAACTCGAAACACTCCATTTGGAGGGAGAACGCTGATGACTGGTATCGATTTTCTCGGATATGCGTACAGTGCGATCTGGGTCGCTTTTTTCTTCTACCTCGTTTCCCTCGGGCGCAAGGCCCATCGTCTCGAAGAGGAACTTCGAGATCTGAAGAAATGATCCCTGCGCCGGGGTGGAATCACGGCTTTAGCCAGGAGCCAAGCTGCGCATGAAACATGCCCTGCTTTCCATTGTCGCAAGCTGCTTTCTAATCCTCGGCAATACTGGTTGTGGACCGACATCACGAGGACACGTCTCCCCGAACCTGCGTACCCCCTGGACTCCTCCCTCCGCAGCCGTTCTCGCTGCACCGCAGGAGGCTCCTGCCTATCCTCTGGAGGCAATTCCCGCCGACACGGCGCTCGACCTCGCGCAGATCATTGATATCGGACTCACCAACGACCCGGCGACCGCTCGGGCCTGGCTTACCGCCAAGCGAGCTGCCGCAAAGCGCATGGAAACCTTTGCGCTCTATCTGCCGGAAGGATCCCTCGATATTCGCGGCGGATGGATCGATATTGATGCCAATAAAACAGTTGAACTAAAACCAACTTACAGCATCGTGAATTGGGGACCGTCGACCTCGGTGGGGCTCCTCATCTTTGACTTTTTTGGTCGCGAAGCATCGGTCGCCGCAGCGACACGAGCTCTCGATGCAGCCAACTTCAGTTTCAATCAGGAACTGCAGGACACTGTCGCCCGGGTCAGTCGGCAATATTACGACCTATGGTCAGCAACCGAGTCGGCCACAGCTGCTGCTGCAAGCCTCGAGGATGCCGAGGCTTCGCTCGAAGCCACGGATGAAAAATTCGAGGCAGGCCTCGCTCCAGTGCAGGACGTTTATCGCTCCAGGGCCCGGCTGGAAGACGCGCGCTTTCAGCTCTCGGAAACGCGCACGCAGATCGAGGAAGCGCGCGCGAGCCTCGCGGCCAGCATCGGCCTCGAAGAAATAGGCGCACTGCAGATCCACCCGCCAAGTCTTCCGGAGGATCAGATCTTTCTACTCGAGACGGTAAACGAGGCCACCGCGCATGCACTCCGCGTCAAGCCATCCTTGCTGGCTTCCTACGCCGAATTCGCCGCCGCCGAAGAGATAACCCGCGCAACCGAAAGCCTCCTCTTCCCGCAAATCGTGGCGGCGTATAATGCGGATTGGACCTGGGGCAAATACACCAACAACCCCAGCCAGCAGCAAACTGCGTTTGCCGAGCTCCGTTGGAACGTCTTCGACCTCTTTCGAAATTACTATCAATTGGAAGAGTCGAAGATGGCAGCTCAGGAAGCCGCCGAAGCCGCACGTGCCGCCGAACTCGAAACCGTATCGTCTGTCTGGTCCAGCTGGTACGCGTTCCGCTCCTCCATAGAGCAGGCGCGAGCGCGCGCCGCCGGGCTCTCGGCCGCCGACGAGACCTGGAAACTCACCAAGGCCAGCTACGATGCCGGCCTCAGCGATATTCTGGATCTGCTCACAGCTCAGTCCGACCTCGCGAGTGCTCGCGAGGAGAATATTCGAGCGCAGGCCAATGTCGCCACAGGCCTCATCGACCTCGCTCATGCCACCGGAACACTTTTCCCCGGTGAGCCGCTGCCGGAGACCAACAAATGAGAATCTTCCCTGCCCTTGCTCTGCTGATACTACTGATCTCTGCCTGCGGCGGCGATAGCCCACCTCAGGTCAAACCGGGAACTCCCGTGGAAGTCGCCACCAGTCGGACCGCTACCGTACCGCTCTACCTCGATGCCTTGGGGCGACTGGCTGCTTCCGACGCAGTCAATATTACGCCCCAGGTCAGTGGGCAGCTACTCAGCGCTCACTTCGAACAAGGCAGTCGCGTCGAAAAGGGGCAACTTCTCTTCCGAATTGATCCGCGCAAATATAGAGCGAACCTGCAGGAAGCCACAGGCAGGCTGGAACAAGCGGTGGCTGAGCTCACCGTCCGAGAGTTGGAGCTCGCGCGTAACGCCAATCTGGCCAAAAAAGATTTTGTATCCAAGCAGCAATACGACCGCTTCGGCGCAGAGGTTGCCGAGGCCGAGGGAAGCGTCCTCAGCGCACAAGGTTCCCTCGCGACGGCAGAAATCAATCTCGCCTTCACCGACGTTCGCGCACCAATCGCGGGCATTGCCGGCCTCTACCAAACTGATGTCGGAAATATCGTCACCATGGGAGGATCGGATACCCTCACCACAATCGAGTCACATGATCCGCTGTGGGTCGATATCGGCCTTCCGGGCTCAAGCATCGGCCGGCTCACGAAGCATCTTGCCAAGGCCGGAGGCCAATTGACGATCGAGGTGCGCGCGCTTGGAAGCAAGGCACCTCCGGCACCCGCCTTGCTCTCGATTGTCGATAATCGGGTTTCGGACAAAACCGGGACGGTCACCCTCCGGGCGACCCTCGATAACTCTGCAGGGAATTTCTGGCCGGGCCAACCCGTGCAAACCAGAACCCTGCTGCAGCAGGTCCCGGGAGCCATTCTGGTTCCCCAGTCCAGCGTGGGAGTTGGTCAGGGCGGCCCCTTTGTCTTCGTGGTCGAGGAAGACAAAAAAGTTCGGCAGCAATCTGTGACTCTGGGCCAGACACAAGGCAAGGATATCGTCGTCCTCACGGGCCTGAAGGCAGGCGTCCAGGTGGTTACGACCGGACGCATTCTCCTGAGTGATCAAGCGGAAGTCCGAATCGAAACGGCACCGACACCGGCCCCAGGGAAGAACAAGGCCTCGTGAACCTATCCGAACCATTTATCCGCCGCCCCGTCACGACCGTTCTGGTGGCACTATCCGCAGTACTCTTCGGCATCTACGCGTACCTCACCTTGCCGGTGAGCGATATGCCCGATGTGGACTATCCGGTCTTTGTCGTCAACGCGCAATTTCCGGGGGCCGAACCCTCCGTGATGGCCAACAACGTAGCTACCCCGCTCGAGCGTCAGATGATGGAGATTCAGGGCCTTGCTCAGCTCATCTCCAACAACACCTTCGGCAACACCCAAATCGTTCTGGTCTTCGATCTCGATCGCGACAGTGCAGGGGCCGCTGCCGATATTGAAGGTGCGATCAGTCGCGCTCAGCCCCAACTCCCCCCGGACCTCCCGACGCCTCCCAGCTACCGAAAATATAACCCGAATGAATTGCCGATTTTTTATGCCGGCCTCGCCAGTACTACGCTCACCGAATCTCAACTCTATGACTACGCCTACACACAAGTTGCACAACGACTGAACATCCTCCCCGGTGTCTCGAATGTCGTGGTCTACGGCTCGCCACGAGCCGTGCGGATTCAGGTCGATCCCGAGAAGCTCTGGGCGTTGGGGATAGACATCACGGAAATTGCGGATGTCGTGCAACAGGGCTCCATGCTCACAGCCTCCGGAAAACTGCGCGGGCAGAGGGAAGCCTTTCTGCTTCTCCCCGAAACCCAACTGGAGACGGCAGAGGATTACGGAAATCTTGTCGTCGCAACGCAGAATGGCGAGGTGGTGCGGATCCGCGATATTGCGGATGCCGTCGACGGGATCCAACAACAGTATTTCCATATGGACTTCTGGGCCGACGAAGGCCTGCCCGAAGGAGCCACATCCGCCGGGTTTGCCGCCGTCGTACTTGGCGTCAGCAAGGCCGACGGGGCGAACTCCGTAGAGGTCGTTTCCGAAGTACTGGGATTGCTGCCCTTGCTTCGCCAACTGCTCCCGGGGTCGATCGAAATCGTCCCGATCTACAACAAGGCCACCAGCATTGTTGCTTCAGTAGACGATGTGCAGACCACCCTGCTGATTGCGTTCCTGCTGGTAGTTCTCGTGATTTTCCTTTTTCTCGGTCGCTTTCGAGACACAATTATTCCAAGTGTCGCGCTGCCTCTTTCTTTTGTCGTCACGCTCATCGCAATGTCGCTGCTGGGATTCAGTCTTGATAACCTGTCGCTTCTTGCTCTGACTTTGGCCATCGGTTTTCTGGTCGACGATGCTGTTGTTTTTCTCGAGAACGCCGTGCGACGAATGCAGCAATACGGCGAAACAGCCCCGGTAGCATCCGTCCGAGGTGCCAAGGAAATCAGTTTCACAATTCTTTCAATGACGCTGTCCCTTGCAGCAGTCTTCATCCCGCTCGTCTTCATGCCGGGCCTGATCGGTCGGATCTTTCGGGAATTTTCGATCACGATCATGATCGCAATCCTCGCCAGCGGCCTGATCTCTCTTACCGTGACGCCCATGATGTGCGCTCGCATGCTCGCGGCCCGCAATGAAGAGAACGAAACCAGGCTCGAGGCGTTCGCCAATCGGCTCGAGAAGCGCGTACTCGGCTTTTATGGGCGCACGCTGAACTGGTTCCTCGATTACAAACCGGTATCGGTTGCGATCTGGATCGCATGCATGGCCGGCACCATCATCCTGTTTCGCGCGCTACCCTCCGAATTCATGCCTGTTGGCGATAGTGGTTTTATTCAGGGCGTCTTTATCAGCAGCAGTAGTACCTCCCCCGAAGAAGTCCAGAAGCTTCAGGCCCAGGTCGATGGTGTTCTACGCGAGAACCCGGCTGTCTCCCGTGTGGTCACTGTCACCGGAATTCCGCAATACCTTTCCGAATCGCAAGGAATGGTGATCGCATTCCTTCGCGACCTGGACGAGAAATACGAAGTCGACGGGGTGACGCGAACCCGCCCACCGATCGACGTGGTCAACGCCGAGCTGCTCGCGAAGATGGGGGACCTCCCGGGAGTCCAGACTCTGATACGCCCGCAGCCGGTCATGAATATTGGCGGCAGCTCGGGAGTCAGCACAAATCAGGGGCAATATGCCTATCTGCTTTCCGGACTCGATGAGGAAAAACTCTTTGCGGTGTCAGAGCAACTTGTCGCCGCCATGAAGAAAGAAAAGGGGGCCCTTTTTGCCGATGTTTCGTCGAGCCTCTTCATGGATCTGCCCGAGCTGAACGTGGCGATCGATCGCGACTATGCGTCCACGCTAGGCGTTTCCGCGGGCGAATTCGCTCAGGTGATGTTTAACGCCTACTCGCAAAACTACTCCTACCTGATCAAGGATCCGAACGAACAATACCAAGTCATCGTCGAGATGGCCGACGACTTTCGCTCGGAACCGCAAAACCTTGCCAACCTGTACTTCCAACCACCACCCTCTCTCATTGATTCAGGATCGCCTCAGGGCTCCTCCAACCTGCCGAACCTCATTCCGTTCGAGGCGATGGCGACGAGCAGCCTGACCGCCGGCCCGCTGAGCATTTCGCACTTCGGCGGCATCCCCTCGGTGACTCTCTATTTCGATACAGCGCCGGGCGTTCCCCTCGGGAATGCGACCGATTGGCTGGAGCAAAAAGCAGCCGAAATCATTCCGGGCGATATCACGCACGGGCTCACCGGAAGCGCACAGGAATTCGCTGCCGTTGGGGAAGAGCTCGTTCTCCTGCTTTTTGTCGCGATCTTCGTGATGTACGTGATTATGGGGATTCTTTACGAAAGCTATATCCACCCCCTGACTGTGCTGCTCTCCTTACCCACAGCGACAGTGGGCGGCCTTTTGACGCTCTGGATCTTCGGCTCATCGGTATCGTTCTACGTGTTTGTGGGCATGTTCATGCTGATCGGCATCGTAAAAAAGAACGGGATCATGATGGTCGACTTCGCAATCCAGAGGCAGGAAGCAGGTACAGATGCCCGCACGGCCATCCACGAAGCATCCTTGAATCGCTTCCGGCCCATCTTGATGACAACGGTTGCGGCGATCATGGGCGCGATGCCGATCGCGCTTGGCCTCGGAGCAGACGCCTCCTCCAGGATCCCGCTCGGACTGACGGTCGTCGGCGGTCTGGTGCTCTCCCAGCTACTCACGCTCTACGTGACTCCGGTCACCTTCCTCCTGATGGAAGCCGTTCAAGTAGGCGTCCTCGACAAATCGGCATTTTTCTCGCGACGTGACGTTCTAGCCGAAGCTCAGGCCGCAGACGAGGCCGATCAGACCAGCCAGAGCTGACGCGCCATTCAGCTGAGTTCGAGTCCCTCGAGGCTCCCCTCATCGCGCCAGGCCTGCAACAATTCGAAGAACTTCACCGATCCAGCGCCATAGGGGCCATTCTGACCGCTGCGCTCCCCGGGCTTGCCCTCGTTATTATAATAGCCCGGGGTGCATTCCTCGAGGAACTTCTGGCCGTCCCGAGCAAGACTGATGATGGTTTCGACCCATGCATCTTCCGCTTCTCGCGTCGTCTCGACGCGCGTCACCTCATTGGCCAGAGCATGGTTCACGATATAGGCGAGGTGCTTGGCCTGCTCGGCCAGAGCGTGCGGGAAGTTGACAGTGAACGCCGACTGCGTGTTCGAGAGAATAAAACAATTGGGGAAATCGCGGCTATGCATTCCATGCAATGTGCGAACTCCCTGCTCCCATTTGTCGGACAGGCTCAGACCATCGCGGCCATGCAGCTCGTAGCCCGAGCGCCGCACGTAGGAAGTACCCACCTCAAATCCGGTGGCGTAAATCAGACAATCTATCTCGTAAGAGACACCATCTACGACCACCGCGTTCTCGGTAATCCGCTCGACCCCCTTGCCTGCCGTATCCACGAGACTGACTGAAGGCCGGTTGAAGGTCGCCAGATAATCATCATGGAAACAGGGCCGCTTGCAGAACTGGCGATACCACGGCTTCAATGCCTCGGCGGTCGACTCGTCCTCGACAATCTCGTTCACTCGGTCACGGATTTGTTCCATTTTCTGGAAATCCGCGAGTTCCATTTTCTTCGCAATACCCGCCGGTGAAAGGTCTGCATTCTCCTCGTTTTGGACCATCACGAGAAGCTTGCGAATGATATCCGTCCAACCGTCCTTGACCAGATCTTCCGGTTGCCAGCCTCCGGATACGAGAATGTTGAAGTTATCCATCCGCGCTTGCTGCCAGCCGGGTTCCAGCGACTCCGACCAGGAAGAATCTGTCGGTCGATTATCGCGAATATCCACTGACGAGGGCGTGCGTTGGAAAACGAAGAGTTCCTTGGCTGCGGCTCCGACATGCGGAACGCATTGGATCGCAGTCGCGCCGGTGCCGATGATCCCGACCCGCTTGTCCGCCAGCTTGGTCAGATTGCCCGTGGAGTCCCCGCCGGTGTACGCGTAATCCCAACGACTGGTGTGAAAAGTATGTCCCTTGAATGAAGAGACACCGGGGATGCCCGGCAGTTTGGGTCGGTGCAAGGGGCCGTTTGCCATGCAGACGAAACGAGCACGCATGCGATCGCCACGGTTGGTCGAAACAATCCAACGGTTGGTCTCCTCGTCCCAATCCATGGCTGTGACTTCCGTCTGGAAGCACGCGTTTCGATAGAGGTCATATTTCTCGGCAATCGCGCGACTGTGGCGCAAAATTTCCGGAGCGTGAGCGTACTTCTCCTTCGGTACGTAGCCGACTTCCTCGAGCAATGGCAGATAAACGTAGGATTCGACATCACAGGCCGCACCCGGGTAGCGATTCCAATACCAGGTACCGCC
>DLYX01000222.1 GCA_003447545.1 Deltaproteobacteria bacterium
GGCGATCTTTCGCGCCCGGGGATTACCAGTCGAGCTGGCGCGAATGCCCCTTGTGGAATCCTGCTTCGACGTGGATGCCTATTCGAAAGTGGGCGCGGCCGGTGTCTGGCAATTCATGCCTGCCACCGGGCGGCAATATCTGAAAATCAACTCGGCACTGGATGAGCGTCGAGATCCGATCCGCGCAACGGAGGCTGCAGCCGAGCATTTGGAGCGTGACTATGAGGCGCTCGGAAGTTGGCCGTTGGCGGTCACGGCTTACAACCACGGCCGTGGCGGGATGCAGAGAGCCATGCGATCACACGGCTCGGATTTCGAATCGATGGTTAAGAATTATCGAGGTCGGCGTTTCGGCTTCGCCTCGCGAAACTTCTACATCGAACTTCTGGCTGCGATTGATGTCTCGAAAAACGCCGATGCATACTTCGGCAGACTTCCTGTTTTAGGAGTTCCGGAGCTGCGGGAGGTCAAGCTGCGTCGATCCATGCGACTCAAGGATGCAGCAGCCCATGTGGGCGTGCCAAGGGACCATCTGTTGGCGACGAACCCGGCGTTCCTGCGGCGCGTACGCTATGGCGTGGACCGAATTCCACGAGGCTACAGATTGCGGGTGCCTCGGACAGCCCACGATGCGACTCTGGCGACCCGGCGCCGCGATACAGGGCGAGAGTCTGCCGGCGCCAAGGAGCCCCGAGTGGTGGTCCATCGCGTGTCCCGCGGGCAGACCCTTGGGGGGATTGCGCGTCGATATGGATCCTCGATTCGCGAGATTCAAAAGATGAACGGAGTGCGCAACCCGAGGCGCATTCAGGCCGGTCAGGATCTAATCATCCCACTTGGGTGAGATTCTTCGAGAAATCCCCTGATTTATGCTAGGATCAAGGCATGGGTTTGTTCTCGATGTCCGTGGATCTTGCTGATCGGAACACTGTCGTTCTGAGCACGGGGGGGGAAGGGCAGGCTGCCGTCGGCGCACTAGCGGAAGCGGGAGCCCATGTTCGATGGATTGACCCTGAAATTCCTCAGAATTTTGCCCCTTCGTCGAGCCTCGAGATTTGTCGACGCAGCTACCAGCCCGGGGATTTGAAGGGTTGTTTCGTGGCAGTTTGTGGGCGTCTTCCCGGGACTGCCGTTGCCGAGGTCCGAGCCGAAGCCCTCGCCGATCGCGTTCTGCTTCATCTCGTCGGCCATCGGGGTGCTTCGAGCTTCAACCTCCCGTCGAATCTTTCGGTCGGCCCCGTGACGGTTTCGGTGGATCCGGGGAATGCCAGCGAGGCGCTTGCGGACCGAATTCGCGATGAGATCGCTGCAACGCTGGGTCCTGAATTCGCGTCGGCCGCCGACTATATGGTCACCCTTCAGGAGCGATTCGCCAAAGGCACGCAGCGCACGCAGGCGTTTACGCACCTTCTGCAGAGTGGTCTTCTGGAAGCCTTGCGTCGCGGGGATCCGGGACGGGTAGAGCGCATGACCGAGTCGATCTGTCGCGACTTGCCGAGACGCGAAGTCTCGGAAGAAGGCGAGATTTGAATGCGTTCGCTTCTTCTTGAGGGTAGCCTGCTCGCCTATCTCATCGGGACCGTTGCCGGCGGGTTGGCACTTTGGCGGCCTCGCGATGGTTTTCGCCATGCCACAATGCTGGCATTGTTGATCGGAATGGTCCTGCAGGGGTCTTCGATTTTGGCACGTTCGGCCGCAAGCGGCGGGATTGTGGTGCGAAGCTTTCCGGAGCAGGTCAGTTTCTTCTGCTGCTTGTTGGTAGCGGTGGACCTGCTCGCGCAGTTGAGATTTCGTCTTTCTGTTCTCACGGCGGTTGTGGGGCCCCTGGCATTTATCGGATCGCTGATCGGTCTTGTCGATCAAGGCGCGGTGGCGAATGTGCCCGAGTCTTTCAAAAGCCCGTGGCTACCGGTTCATATCACGCTGGCTTTCCTCGGGAATGCAGCCTTCGCGCTATCGTTTCTCGTGAGCCTTGCCTACCTCTGGCAGGAGCGGCAGTTGAAGTCCCGGGCCATCTCTCAATGGATCCGGCGCCTTCCGGCGCTTGAATCTCTGGATCGAATCAATTTCACATTTCTATCCTGGGGTTTCGTTCTGTTGACCTTGAGCATCCTCAGCGCCGTGGTGTGGGCGGAGCTTTCACTGGGGCGATTTCTTGCGTGGGAGCCCAGGACCACATGGAGCGCGATTGTCTGGTTGATTTATGCCGGTCTTCTTCATGCTCGAGTAACCGTCGGCTGGGGCGGTCGTCGCGCAGCGACTCTGACCATCATTGGTTTCGGAGTCCTGTTCATCTCCTTCCTCGGGATCAATATGCTCACGCCAGGGCAGCATGCGGTGGCCTACGGATGAGCGAACAAAAGAAAAATCGCATTCGTCCGCTGCGCGTATCCCCGACTGGCAAGGATCCTCTGGAAGTCTGGGTCGTGGGCATCAATCATGAGACGGCCCCCATTGAGTTGCGCGAAAAGCTCGCATTTCCGTCGGGGGAGCTGGGAGATCTGGCAACGCGCATTATCGCCAGTACCGGCGCCGAAGAAGTGGTGGTTCTCTCGACCTGCAATCGCGTGGAGATTCTCGCAACTGGCTCTCAGAAGCTCGAACTCGCGGGGCCTTTGACGGAGTTCCTCTCGGGTGAAGCGGCCATGCGCACCGCAGACCTCAATGATCATCGATATGTCTACCGGGGCCGGGATGCGCTGAAACACCTCTTTCGAGTCGCTTCGAGTCTGGATTCGATGGTGGTTGGCGAATCGCAAATTCTCGGTCAGTTGAAAGAGCAGTTCCGGATTGCGGCTGACCACGATAACGTCGGGAGTTTATTGCGGCGTTGCTTCGAGCATTCGTTTCGTGTCGCCAAGCGGGTGCGTAACGAGACTGAAGTGGCCACCAAGGCTGTGTCGATAAGTTCCGCAGCGGTAGACCTCGCCCGGCGAATTTTCGACGACCTTTCCGGGAAGACCGTGATGCTGATTGGCGCCGGCCAGATGGCCGAATTGGCTGCCAAGCACTTCATGGGGGCAGGCGTCCGTAATTTGATCGTGACCAACCGTTCCTTCGATCGTGGGGTCGAACTCGCGCGGCGTTTCGACGGCACCTCGGTGCCATTCGACCGCTACCAAGAGTATCTCCCCATGGTCGATATCGTGCTCGGCTCGGTCGCTGCCGATGGCGCTATTCTCGAACGGGAGGCGATCGCTCCGGTTCTGCGAGGCAGGCGCGGCCGCCCGATGTTCTTGATCGACCTCGGCGTGCCTCGAAATTTTGACCCGACGATCAATCAGGTAGATGGTTGCTACCTCTACGACATCGATTCGTTGGCGAGTGTGGCTCAGGATCATCGCGCGGAACGAGCGAAAGAAGCTGCGAAGGCGGAAGTGATCATCCATGAGGAGTCCGATTCGTTTTGGGAGATGCTGCATGGGAACGATATCACCCCGACGATCGTCGCTCTCCGTGGCAAACTTGAGGGCATTCGCACCTCCGAACTGGACCGAGCCAAAACGGTTCTGCGACGGATGGACCCCGAGGATCGCGAAGCAATGGAGGCGATGACGCAGGCCATTGTGAACAAGATTTTGCACATTCCATTTTCGGTCTTGAAGGACCTCGCCCGGGAGCAGGATGCGGGCGGCGCCAGTGAAGCGAAGGACTTCGTACACCATCTCTTTGAGTTGGAGATGTTGTATGAGGACAAGAGCAAGGGGGGTTGACCTTTGGCCGCGCCGCTTCGAGTGGGGACGCGAGGGAGCGACCTCGCGCGCACGCAGTCCGGTCAGGCTGCCGCGCTTCTTGAAGCGTCAGGTGAGTCGACCGAAATGGTAATCGTCCGAACCTCGGGCGACAGATTGTCCAAGGTTTCGCTGGCGAAGGTGGGCGGCAA
>DLYX01000043.1:0-1151 GCA_003447545.1 Deltaproteobacteria bacterium
CTCGATGCTGGGGTCGCGGAAATGAAACGCACCTGGGATGGCGTGCCGCCGTTTGAGGGCACCGACCCTGTAGGTCCACCGCCGGTGCAAAAAGGCGGCATCCCCATCTGGTCGGGCGCGATGAATCCGAAAAGCATCGCGCGCTCATCCAAATGGGCCGACGGCCTCTATGGCTTCACCATGAATGGTGACGCAGGCCCGGCCAAGCAGCAATTTGATCTGGCTACCGCTGCGTGGGAAGCCGAGGGCCGCGCGCGGCCTTATCTGGCCACCGGGTTCTGGTGTTGCCTGGCCGATGATGCCGAGAACCGGCTCAAACAATATGTCGTCGATTATCTGAAGATCATCGACGAGAATATCGCCAACCTGATTGCCGACACGATGGTGACGTCAAACGAAGACGCGGTGCGGAAATGCCTGGATGATATCGAGGCGCTGGGGGCGGATGAGTGCTTCCTGAATACCGCTACGCGTGACCTGGTCGAGATCGAGAAGATCGCCAATATCGTGGAGACGCGCTAGGCGCGCTTGCCCTGCCCGATTATTGAATCGAGAACTGCGAGTCGTCGTCGAGGATCGTCTTGCCGATCGGCGCGAGCGCCAGCTTGGCGATCTTCAGGTGCTGGATCGCAAACGGAATCCCGATGATCGTGAGCGCCAGCAGCGCGGCCGTAAAGACGTGACCGATCGCAAGCCAGATGCCCGCGAGCAGAAACCAGATCACATTGCCGACAAACCCGAGGGTACCGGTGCCGAGATCCTCTTCCCCGGTGACCGTTTCGCGATCCACCGCATAACGCCCGAACGGCCAGATCGTGAACCAGGCGATCGTGGCGGCTGAACGAGCCCACGGCAGGCCCACGATGCTCAAGGCAAAGATCAGGGCCGCCACAGCCCAGCATAGAGCCATCTCGGCCCCGCCGAAGATGATCCAGAGAATATTCCCGAACAAACGCATCATGGTAGGCCGAGGCTATCGGAATTCCGGCGCCGAGTCTCCCGGATACGGCCTGGCGGCATCCATCCCCACGGGACACGGGAGTTGTCAGCCCGCACGGGCTTCGTTACTCAGGAAACACCCAAGCCGCCCTAGCTCAGTTGGTAGAGCAATTCACTCGTAATGAATAGGTCGTCGGTTCAATTCCGACCAG
>DLYX01000043.1:1436-4960 GCA_003447545.1 Deltaproteobacteria bacterium
ATTCGTAATCAGTAGGTCGCCGGTTCGACTCCGGCGGGTGGCTCTTGAGAAGCCCTGCGACTGCGGGGCTTTTTTTGTGGGAGGGGGGGAAGTTACTGGAGCAGATCAGGTGTCGTCCATGCCTTCTTTGGAGGACCAAGGGCCTTGTTCAGATCATAGGACACTATTTCCGACTTTGACTTGCTAGCCACCTGCACCTTGATCCGCATGACCGTCTACGTGGACGGAGCGACGGTATACGAGCGCGAGGAGATCTGGAGGGAGCGCAGCAACGGATTCCTCCACGACCTCGGGCATTGAGGGATCACCGAGCCTGGCGGGAGTCCAACCCTTGGAGGTCGGACTCTCCTGCCGGTGGTGGCCATTCCCCGCACAAGGATCCCTCCCCGTATGTGAAGTGCGGGAGGGATCTTCAGTACGGGACGGGGCATTTCCCTGCCGCTGCAAGGTCTATGTCCATCACCCCCCCCCAACACCGCGCAGGTTCCGGGAAAATCTCAAGCCGGGGATCAATCTTCCCGTCTGTGGCAGAGCCGCTGGGCGGCTTTGCAGACTCAACCCTTCGCCCCCAAACCCCTCTGCGCCAGTGAGATTCAGGCTTGCCAAGCAGAACGCCCTTGCTGTAGACAGGGCGCTCGTGCCACCCACCGCTCACAAGGCCCACCTGCGTGCACTCCACTTGGCGCTCCACAACCACGCTCGTGCCCGGCAAACCTCGACTCAGGAACGATCCAACCGGAATCGGATAGGCGATTGCGACCCGGGGGGCGGCCCATCGCGTGGGCTCATTCTGCGAGCGTGTCGCGCTGAAGCCCCCAATTCTGGCCGGATCTTCGAGATGTGCCGCATGACCTCGGGAGGGGCGCCACTCCAGCTTCCTGCCCTATCCCAGGAGCGCCGGATTTTTTGTGGAGGCGAGCCGGGGTGAACGAGGCATTGCGATGGCGCTGCGGCCGCTGCGGGTCGGACTTCACCGACGTCGAGGCAGGTTGCAGCTGCGGATGGGCACCGCAGCTGCGGTCCGGCTACCTTGCCACGACCACGACGTCTTTCGTTCCGGCGGGGTTCTCTGTCGATCGGCGCGATCACCTGCGCGATCTGGAGCAGAACCATTTCTGGTTCGAGGCACGCGATCGATTACTGTCGCGCATCCTGACGCGTACGCGCAGCCAGCAAGCATCGAAGGCAATTGACCTGGGCTGCGGAACGGGTCGCTTCCTGAGCACCCTGGGTGGCTTTGCCGGAACGACAGTGGGCGTGGAAGGACACGACGCGCTAGCCTCTCAGGCGGCCGCCCGGGACAGCGGCGCGATCGTGATCGCGGCGGATGTACAAAGTGTGCCGCTGGCCAGCGGACAATTCGACTTGATCTCCATTCTCGACGTACTCGAACATGTCGATCCGCTCTCGCTGCTTCGCGAGGCGGGAAGGCTGGCGGGGCCCGGGGCTCGCTTGCTGATCTCCGTACCCGCTTTTGCGTGGCTATGGAGCCATACGGATGAGGCGGCAGGCCACCGCTGCCGCTATGATCTGGCATTGCTGCGCAGCGAGCTGGAGGCTAGCGGCTGGACACTCGACGGCCACACCTACTATCAGGCGTTGCTCCTCCCGCTTGTATTCGCATCGAGATGGCGTCGCAGCGATCGCACGTCGGGAATCGAGCGCACTCCCCCGGCATGGCTGAACCGCTTGCTAGGGGCATGCAACGCCATGGAAGTCGCTGCATTCTCGAGGTTCTCGCTTCCATTCGGGAGCAGCTTGCTAGGATGGGCACAAAGGACGGAATGATGGCGGCGCAACCAATTGAACTCGTATACGTAGGATACCGCTCGGAGGAACTGCGCCAGGTTCTCGATGCCGGCGTCCGCACCTTTCTGGTGGACCGGGAGTGGCGCGGCAAGGAACGCCGGCAACTGGGGCAGGATACCGAGATCGACGCCGCCAGCCGAGAAGATCTGGCAGCAGCAACAGCGCTACCCGGAGCCCGCGTGTGGTGTCGCATCAACTCCTTCGGCAACCAGACACCACAGGAGGTGGAAGAGGCGATTGAAGTGGGCGTGGACTGCGTCTTTCTTCCAATGGTGCGCACCATCGAAGAAGTGCGCGGATTTCTCGCGCTGGTGGCAGGGCGCTGCAAAACCGCGATTTTGGTCGAGACCGACGCCGCCGTATCCCTTGCCCCGGAGTTCGGCCGCATGGGTCTTGATTTCATCTACGTCGGCCTGAACGATCTCGCGATCGACCGGGGCTACACCAACATCTTCCGAGCCGTTGCGGACGGAACCGTAGAACGGGTCCGCGAAGCCTTCCCGGATACACGTTTCGGCTTTGCGGGAATGACCGATGTCCATCGCGGCGATCCGATCCCGGCACACTTGATTCTCCGGGAGCTACACCGACTCGAGAGCGGCTTCTGTTTCTGTCGTCGCTCGTTCCGGCGAGACACGCAGACGCGGGATATGGCCGAGGTGGTCGCGGAGATCACCGCGCTCTATCAGGGCTTGAGCGAGCGGAGCACTGACCAAGTCCAACGCGACCGCCTGGAGCTGGTCGAGGCAATTCGCTCGAATGACTAGCGGGTCGGGAGAGAGCCAGCTGACATGAAGACCGGGTGGCCCAGGCATCTTCTCGCGCTCGGAGGATTCGGCCTCCTGGCGGCGATCCTCTGGTTTCACCGCATTCACCTGGATGCACCGCAGGAGTACGGCCTTGCTGCCAGCGACATCTTTCGGTTTACGTGGCCGGAGGTGGTCTATGCCTGGCAGCGAATTCAGGCAGGGGAGCTACCCTTGTGGAACCCCTACCAACTGGCGGGCATCCCGTTCAGCTCGCTTCAATCCCGGGGCCTGTTCTATCCGCCCAATATGCTGTTCCTGCAGCTTGCCCCCTCACCCGCACGAGTGATCGCCCTGCAGGCGATCACCCACCTGGCGGCAGCAGGATTCTTTTCCTGGTTGTTGTGTAATCGGCTGGGAATGTCGACGGCTGCATGCATCACGGCAGCATTCAGCTTCATGCTGTCCACGCAGATTTTCAACGACTTCTACCATCCCGTGTGGTTGTCGACGATGGTCTGGCTGCCTGCAATTTTCTGGGCCGTGATCGGGCTGGTGCAGCGCCCGGAGATCCGGCGAGTGCTGGTCCTCGGGATCGTAATCGCTCTTTGTTTTCTGGGTGGCTACGCACAGGGATTCCTCTACTCCGTGCAACTGGGTGCCGCGTGGGGGATTTTTTGCCTGTTCGCCTTCGGCGCAAGAAAAGAGCGCCTGCGCACGGCGGGCCTGGGTGCACTAGCCGGACTCATCGCTGTCGGGCTCATGAGCGTACAACTACTGCCTGCCCTCGAACTCGCCCAGCAAGGCACGCGAGACCTGGGAGGTCTGTCCCTTTGGAAAGCCGCCAGGTTTTCCTTCGGAACAAAGGCCCTTTTGCACGAAATTTTCGCCGGGTTTGTGCCGACCCTCGGCGCCACCAAGCCATGGACCCTGCCTGTTTACCTTTCGCTCTTCGCCCTGCCGCTGCTT
>DLYX01000406.1 GCA_003447545.1 Deltaproteobacteria bacterium
CCAGAATCCGATCCCGATCAATCCGCCGCGCACCGCAATCCGGGCCAGGAGGGCATCATCGATATTCCGTGCCGTCGGGCACTGGCTGTAGACACCCGTATGCGAGACCACCGGAGGTCGCGTTGTCATGGCCAGCACTTCGCGTACGACTGCCTCGGAGGAATGTGCCAGGTCAATCAAGATTCCTTGTCGCTGCATCTCGCGCACCGCCTCGCGGCCAAACTCACTCAGCCCGCCCCCCGAGATCCCGTGCAGCGATCCGCCGAGCTTGTTGTCGAAGAAATGGTGCAGGCCCATCATGCGAAAGCCCGCCTCGCGCAGAACGGCAATCATGCCCAGATCACCATCGAGGGCATGCGCTCCCTCGAGAGCCAGGAGGCCGCCGAGGATCTCCGAGCCTTGCGCACGCGCCCCCAGCAGCGACTCCACATCCGGTCCGGTGAGAAGAAGCCGGATTAAATCCGGATCCGAGCGAGCAAGCTCGCGCAGGCGGGTTGCCTGATACAAGGCCCGCTCGCCCAGACTGTCCCAGGTAGCCACCGGCCACCCCTGCAGCATCACCAAGGGTGTGATGTTGTCACTACCCGCAGTGTTGGCATCGTAGTTTTGTCCTGAAGGTGATTTGGTCACTACTGCGAAAACTTGAACCGCAACATTGCCCTCGCGCAGGCGCACCAAATCCACATGGCCGCGATCACCTCGCTGACGCGGGTCCCGATCCCAGAGAAAAGTGTCGGCATGCAGGTCGGCAATCAGCATCTGCTGGTGCAACGCGGCTGCGTCCGCGCTGACAAACCAGGGGTCATGGGGGGCCACGACATTCAGTTCGCGCTCGACGAAGGCGGGTCCGGCGAGAATCCCCAGTCCAAGAATCACGGCCAGAGCGACCACGGCCGCGCCCATGATTCGCGCGCGCCCCTGCATCATGCCCACCACGCTCCTCTCATCGAGCGCGGCCCGGTTTCGTCGATCCGCTCGATCCGCTCGAGGCCTCGGGAGGGCCGATTGTGTAAATTCGGATCAGTGGGCCCGGGGCGCGAACCGCCTGATAACCGCGCGTCGGGAAATAGAAGGCATCTTGCTGCTCGTAGATGGCCTCTTCCGCATTGTCGCGAAACGGATTGATTTCCTCGACCAGCTGCACGCGATCCCCTAACGCCGCGACCGCCTCCCAGTCGGCCGTGGACGAAAAAAGCGGATGGTCATGAACCACCAGATAATCAGCAGCAAGGCTCGACAAGCCTCCACTCTCGAAGGCCGGACGAACGATTACTCGCCCCGGTGGCACCTGAGGATCCCCCCAAAACCAGCCCGTCGCACCCGACAAGGCGACTCGGTCTCCGACAAAAGTATTCGTCACCAACCACTTCTGTGCGGACACGCGAGTATCCGGAACCGACATTAATTGGTCAAAACGAACAGATGCCGCAAGCGGCTCGCGGATGAAAAAGACAGACAACAGCAGAAGGGCCAACACCCTTGACCAGGAAGGCAAGAATCGCAGGCGGTCCACACATGCAATCGAAACGCCGGCCAGCAAAAGTGCCGCGACCGGAAGGACCGGCGTCATATATCGGGACAGCATCACATGGGAGGGTGCGAACACCAGATAGGAGACGATAAAGAAAATCGCACCCAGAGTGGCCAGCGGCCGCCTGGAGAAAAATGCCCAGAGCAGGGCGACAGGCAAGAGAACCAGAAGCGGTAGGCCCAACGCGTAACGCAAGGAAAACTCATAATGGTAGAGAAAGCCCCGCCAGGCTGAGGGTCGCGCGACCTCCGGAAGACCCGCCTCGACCAGAGGCGCTTCCGATGGCGTCACCATTTGCGAAAACGCGAGAGCGGGAATCTGCAGAATCTTGTTCAGAGTTTCCTGATTCAAGATGAGATCCGGCGAAGTGATCACAAAAAACAGGCCCGCGACTGCGGTGAGCAAAAAGATCTCCGCAGGAAATATCCGCCGCAAGCCCTGTCCCCGGCTTCCTTGAATACAGGCAAGCCAGGCGGGCAGAAGGAGCAGCACGCCGGGCAACTTCATCGCCATCGCCATGCCAATGGACAAGCCCGCCATATAAACGCCGCGACGGTTCAGGCGACGTGCGAGCGGCGCGAGAAGTCCGAGCGAGAGGATCGCAAACAAGCCCAGCGCGACATCAGATTTTGCAGAGTGCGAATCGCGCACATGAAAAACGGACGTCGCCAGAATCAGACCGGCGAGGAGCGCTGCCCGATTCCCGAATTCCCGGCGTGTCGCCCACATCAGAACCGCGACCGTTGCCGTTCCCGCGCATGCCGAGAAGAACCTCTCGGTCAGCAAAAGGCGGTCGGGAGCCTCGTTCAAAACGGTCAGATAATCGCCTGCAGGTGCCTGTCCGACCAACTGCAGAAGACGCAAGCCGATCTCGCCCCAGGCCCAGAGCAAATAGATATAAGCACTCGGTATACCCGGATGTTGTCCGGGCCACTCCAGATAAAAATTGCCCATCGCCGGCAGGCGCGTCTGCAGAACAATAAGCTCTTCGTCGGGTCGGGTCATCAAATGCGGCAGGCCCCCGTCGAGTCCCCAAAAGCGCAACAGGGCGGCAACAACCAGAATCAGCAGAGCCGCGATTTCATAGCGCCATGGGCCGACTGCCGTACCCGAGGGGTTGGTCCTGTTCATTCAACCGGTTCCGTCGGTGACCGTGCCGGTTGATTCTCGACCGCATATATACGAATCAGTGGCCCCGGTGCTCGCACCCCCCGAAACCCGCGGGTAGGCAGATAAAACGCATCGTCGTTTTCGTAGATTACCTCGGTCGCATTCTCCAGAAACGGATCGATCTCGAAAGCGAGTCGAGCCGTTCCGCCAAACGAACGTACCAAATCCCAGTCCGCCGAGGACGAGAAGAGCGGGAAGTCATGAACGACGAGATAATCGATCGAGGGCGGTGTACCGGCATCGCCCGCTGCATTGATCCGCACCACAGGCCGACCACGCGGAATTTGGGGGTCACCCCACGTCCAGAAGACAGCCCCCGATAGAGCCACGCGATCACCCTTGTCGGTATTGTCTGCAAGCCAGCGGGTCGCCTGGACCCGCGTATCGGTGACGGACATCAATCGATCAAAACGCACCGACGCCATGAAAGGCTCCCAGAGGACGGCAACCGTGACCATCGGCAAAACGAGTGCTCGAATAGCCTCCTGTCGGCGTGCCAGACGATCCACGGCCAAGGCCAGCATTCCTCCCAGAAGAAGAGCCGCCACCGGAAGCAGTGGCGTCATATAACGCGAGAGCAATACAGGCGAGGTACCGAAGACCAGATACGCGAGCAGGAAAAACCAGGAACTGATCTGGGCGATCTGGTGATGCGAAAAAATTCCCCAGAGAAGAGCGACCGGCAAAAGAATCACCAAGGGCAGGCCGAACGCATAGCGCAAGGAGAACTCGTAATGATAAAAAAGCCCCGGCCACATCAGGACCTTTTCGGCTGCTTCCACGGCATCTTGTCCGGGAGGTGCGGTCCCCGAAAGCATGGGCAAAACGAACCCCGGAATGGCGAGAAGTTTCTCTGCTGTCTCGGGATTGAAAACAAAGTCCGGAGAAGTCGCGACAAAAAATATCCCGGATATGGCCGTGAGGATAAAAATCTCGGCTGGAAGAATTCGTCGCCAACCGATCTGACGGCTCCCCTGAATGCACGCCAACCAGGCCGGCAACAGGAGAAGAATCCCCGGGGGCTTCATCGCCATCGCCATCCCGACCGACAGGCCGGCGAGGCAAACACCACGCCGGCTCAGATCGCGGGCCAGTGGGGCGAGCAGGCCCAGAGACAATATTACAAAAAAACCGAGCGCAATATCCGGCTTGGCTGAATGAGAATCCCGAACATGGAAAACCGACGTTGCGAGGATCAGTCCCGCCAGCAGGGCCGCACGATTGCCAAACTCACGCCGCGCGACCCACATCAGAATCGCGACCGTCGCGGTCCCAGCACACGCCGAAAAGAACCTCTCGGTCAGAAGAAGCCGATCGGGCGCCTGGTTCAACACCGCCAGATAGTCGCCGGCAGGTGCCTGCCCGAAGAATTGCAGGACGCGCAGCCCAACCTCACCCCAGGCCCAAAGTAAATAGATGTAGGCGCTGGGAATCCCCGGGTGCTGTCCGGGCCACTCCAGATAAAAGTTGCCCATGGCGGGCAAGCGCGTTTGCAGAACAATAATCTCTTCGTCCGGTCGGGTCATGAGATGGGGCAGACCGCCCTCGAGTCCCCATAAGCGCAGAATGGCCGCACCGATCACGACCAGCGCAGCAGCGATCCCGAAGTTCCGCTGATCTGCGACGCCTTTTGCCTGACTCCGCTCCGACACGTCCGTCCCCTTATCCTGTCATCCGCGACAGGTCACGACTCATCGGGAATTCCCTGAACCTTCAAGAGATAGGCAAGCCGATGCATCCCTGCTCGCAATCGATACTCGGGGCTCGTATCCGGGCCGCAAGCTCCTGTTCCCACGCCCCTGGCGGCGACATCGAGGTTCAGGAAAATCTCGTCCCGGGAGATCAGGTCGGTCGTATGCCGGGCCCGGTCGAGATCGTCTTCCGTCGAGTGGCTCGCCGTGACTTCGATCGGTTTGGATGGCTCGAAACGAACCCCCTGCCCGCGGCGATCCTCGAGTGCACAAAAGCGGACCTCGGTTCGATTCCCGGTGGACTGGGGATGCACATAGGGAACCCCCAGCGCCGCAACCGAACTCTCGAACAGTCCCGCTCGCGTGCTCGCGACCCGATCCCGATAGGATTCATGCGGTCCGAGGCCAAACCAGCGGAACCGATCCAGACCCGGAGCCACCACAAAAGAAACGCCGACCCGGGGCAGGTCTTCGAAACCCTCCGGCAAATGCATCTCGTGGCTGAACGAGATGCCGGATTCAGCAAAGCGAGCGATCTGCTCGTGTCGGATCTCAAGTCCGGGAGAAGTACCACGCCAGATCTCCTCCAGCTCCCAGGTCATGGTCCCCCCGGCCGATTCGTGCAAGCTCGAGCGCTGCAAGTGGCGCTCCAGTCGATCAATTCCAAGAGCGCGCCAACGACCCGCATGGCCCTGCTCGTTATCCACGGGTGCTCGCCAGAACGACGCGGTAGGACCGCCGAGCAGAAGCGCACGGCCCCGCTCTTCGACGCCGAGGAGGGCGCCGTTTTTTTCGTCGACCACTGCAAGCACATGGCCCGCGCGGATCTGGATTCCCCGCGAGGACAAGAGAGTCACGACGCCACCCGAGACCCTCTGCCGCGGCTTCCGGGGCCGTTGCAACTCGAACTGCTCAAAGCCCACCTCATGCCCGCGATCGGCCCATGCTGTATCTTTGCGAGTCACAAAACGAACCAACAAGGACAACGCCCCCTCGGGATCCGCATCGGCAGCCTTCCACCCGATCGGGAATTTCTTGCTCGCGCCCGGTGCTATGTCCAACTTTGAGAGCTTGCCGCGCAACCGAACTTCACCTTCCACCAGAAGTTCCCACCGCGCCTCCAACCAATCGAGATTCCGGAAGCTATCCAGATTCTCGACCGAGAGCCGGCCTTTTGCCCAGGTCGCCGCAACCGGTTGGGCAAGCTTCTTCAACTCCAGCAGACCCGGTCGCACCGATCGATCCGGTCCGACGAGTCCATTGAGACAAAACGTCTGATCGTTCGGAGTCTCTCCGAAGTCTCCACCATAAGCCCAATAGGGACGTCCGTCTTCGGTTTGTTGCAGAAGCCCCTGATCGGCCCAATCCCAAATAAACCCGCCCTGCAAACCCGGATAGCGCCGAAACGCTTTCCAATAGTCCGCGAGTCCGCCATTCGAATTCCCCATGGCATGCGAGTACTCGCAAAGAATCAGCGGCTTCTCGCCGCGGTCGCGACGGGCCCAGGCAATGATATCTGCCGGTGCTGCATACATCGGGGCGACAATATCGGTCGTGGAATCTTCCAGAGACAAGACCTCGGCGGGCGAAAGACCGTTGCCCCGACCACCGTAGAAGGCGTCTCCCAACCCACCTTCGTACATGACGGGTCGTGAAGGATCGTAAGCACGCAAATAAGCGGCACCCGCATGGTGAATCGGCCCGGCGCCCGATTCATTGCCCAGAGACCATGCGATCACCGAACAATGATTGCGATCCCGTGCCGCAACTCGGGTCATCCGGGCAAGGTAGGCCGCGTCGAAACGTACGTCATGACTGAGGCTCAGTAACCGGGCGTGCGACTCGCAATTCGCCTCGTCCACCACATAGAGGCCCAACTCATCGCAGAGATCGAGAAAGTAAGGGTCATTGGGGTAATGCGCGGTCCGGACCGCATTTATATTATGCTGCTTCATCAAGACGAGATCGCGACGCAAACTGTCTCGGTCATGCGTTTTCCCGTTGCGATCATCATGATCGTGTCGATTGACACCGGCGATCATTACCGCAGCTCCATTCACGCGCAGCTCTCGAGCGCCCACTTCAACCCGGCGGAAACCGATTCGCTGTTGCACCGACTCGACAATTTCGCCCTCGGGGTCGATGAGGGAAATCACCAGTTCGTAGAGGTTCGGCGTTTCGGCCGACCACGGTCGAACGGTCGGGAGTGTGACGGCAAACTTCGCCCGCGGCCCCTGCCAGCCATAGGCTGCTGTCAGCCAATCACGAGGCGCCCCCGGCACCTCGGCCTCGAGCGCGCCGCGGCGGACTTCGCGGTCTCGCGGATCGCGCAGCATGGTTTCTACCCGCCAACCCGTTTCGGCGGCACTCGGATAGCCGATATTCACTGAGAATTGCAGATCCCCCTTGCCCGTCTCCGGATCGAAATCGGCAATCGCACAAACATCCTCGATCCAACCATCGACAGCGGTGGCGCGGAGAAAAACGTCGCGATGAATCCCACCAAAATTCCAATCGTCCTGATCCTCGAGAAAGGTCGCATCCGAGAACCGAACCACTGTCAGAACCAGAAGGTTCTCTCCGGTTTCCAAAAATTCCGTGACGTCGAATTCGGCCGCCAGCTTGGAGTCCTTCGACAGACCAACCCCATATCCGTTGAGATGCACATGCAAGACGCTCTCGGCGGCTCCTACCTGCAGGATGATTCGTCGGCCGCGCATTGCGGCCGGCAACTCGAACCGAAGACGGTGAACGCCAGTGGGGTTTGCCGACGGGACCTCGCCCGGTTCTCCCGAAAAAGGCATCTGGACATTGGTATAATGCGGGCGATCCCAACCCTGGAGGCTCCATGCACCAGGCAGGGAGATCTCTTCCCAATCACGGTCGATGCGACCTTTCTGCCAAGCCGCCTCAGGAACCTCGGCCGGATTTTCAAAGAGGCCGAATTTCCAGAGACCGTCGAGCGAGAGAAACGAATCGGACTCAGCATTCGTGCGGCTCCGAGCGGCCTCAGGGTCCGCAAA
The DNA here is from genome assembly GCA_003447545.1 of Deltaproteobacteria bacterium. GTDB lineage: Bacteria > Desulfobacterota > Binatia > UBA12015 > UBA12015 > UBA12015. Next base: position 7,416 of record DLYX01000406.1, read on the forward strand.
AGATACCAGAGAGGGACGCATGGGAAGACGTCCGATCTCCTGCACTTCAGGACGCTCCCAGGCCCTGAGCCCCAAAAGCCCATCAATTCCTGAATCTCGCTTTGCCACGGACTTCTTCTAGCGTGAAAACGGGGCGATCAAAAAGAGCCTTCCTCTGCTGGCGGGATCGAGCCGTGATATGCCATAAAATCCTACCCAAGTCAGGGTATCAGGGTCGGAAACCGCCCTCGGTATCAACGGATTACCGGAAACATGACGTTACCTGAGGCACCGCAATCGAAAAGCGAACGGAGCGAGTCTGCGCTGGCAAGGCAGGTTCGTGCCGTGACCGGGCTCGGACTCGGGCTAGTGATCCTCTCCCTGATCGCCGGTCTCGTAACTCTGGGCCTCGCGCTCGGCGAACCGCGCTCGGGAATCCCGGCTTTTGCTTCCGGATGGACCGGGCCCCGGCTGGCATCCTCACGGGCCGCCTATCCCCTGCTCGGGAACATCCCGCCTCATAGCCGCATCATCGCGGTCGACCGAGTTCCGGTCGCCGATGCCAAAGAAGTCAGGGAAAGGATCCAGCGCCGACTGCCGCGCGCACCTATCGAATATACCCTCGCCAAACCCGATGGCACCACAACTCGAATTACAATCCCCCTCGAGATCTTCTCGATGGATCATGCTCTGCGGACATTCCTGCCCGCGATGCTCATCGGAATCCTCTTCTTGCTCGCGGGGATCGGACCGGTTCTCGCTCAGCCTAAAATGCCTCAGGCCCGCGCTCTGGCGGTCATGTCCATCGGGATTGTCGGGAATTATCTTGTTCTTCTGCCGGATTATTTGCTTGGCTACCGGATTGCACCGTGGGGTTTTATTCTGGGCTACCTGGGCATGGCCGGCCTCTGGCATTTCGGGATGACCTTCCCGAGCCCCCTCGCTCCCCTCCGAAGAGCACCGCTGGCAACATTGGCGACCATCTACGGAACGTCAGCTATTTTCTGGCTCGCCTTTGCTCTGATTCCGGACTCGAACATTCGCACCTTGCAGGTGGTCGAGCACGTTCAGTCCATAACTCTTGCGCTCGGCTTGGGACTTCTGATTCTGAACATCGGGCTCTCCTGGGGCAAATCCAACCCCCCCCATATTCAGCGTCAAGCCAGAGTCTCTCTGCCGGGAGCGCTCTCCTTCGTGCTCGGTGTCGCTTTGCTGTTTGCCACCACTTGGGGATTCACCAATCTCTATGTCCCGCCGATTTTCTATCTGGTGCCCTTTGCCAGCACGACCCTCATTTTTGCCTGGGGCATGCTCAGCTCCGAACTCTTTGAACTGGACAGCTTTGCGCGAACGATCCTCGGGCGAAGCGCCCTGCTCCTTTGCGCTGCCGCACTCTTTGGCGTTCTTCTCGGCGTGTTGGAGATCTTCATCTCCCCCCGCGACGCCTGGACCGCAGGCGCCTTTATCACATTGATTCTGGCAAGCGCTCTTCCCCTCGCCCCGCCCCTCTACAATCGGGTCGAAAACTTCATGGAACAAGCCCTCTTCCCCAGGCAGCGACAGCTGCGCGAGGCCCTCGTGGGGATTTCCAGAGAAATCGGCCGCCTGAGGGATACGAATAGTCTGGCAAATTATAGCCGCCGTGCGGTCGCCGAAGCACTGCCCGAGACCCAACTCCGCCTGGTCATCGGCAAGAGCGATGAACCTCTGATGGAGGTCGCGCCGCCTCCGGGCGCTGTCCGCATCGATTTGCCGCTAGGCGACCCGATCCGGGAGGCTTTGGCGCGAGGCCACCGAATTCTTCCCCATCTCAAGGGAGATAACCGCGCCGACAAAAGCGCCTACCACCGGGCTGCTGCCGCAGGCATCGACATCCTGATTCCGCTCGCGACTTCAAAAACTCGCGTCGGCGGATTGCTCGCGACCGGACCCAAGGGAGGGCGGCGACTCACCACGGAAGACGGGACTCTGCTCGAGAGCCTCGCGGCACCGATCGGCGTTGCCCTCGAGAACGCGGAGCGCCTTGATGAAATCAAGGCGCTTCAAGAGCGTCTCGAGCGCGAAAACCTCTACCTTCGCGAACAAACCGCCGAGGAAAACGCAGGATCCGAAATCATCGGGAAGAGCCAGTCTCTTCTGGAGGCCATGAACCAATTGCGGCGTGCCGCCCGCTCCAGCAGCTCCGTGCTGATTATCGGGGAAACCGGAACCGGAAAGGAGCTCGCCGTTCGGCTGCTCCATACGGAGAGCGACCGGGCCGACCGGGTGCTGGTCAAATTGCCGTGCGCCGCCCTCCCCGAACAACTTCTCGAATCGGAACTCTTCGGTCACGAAAAAGGCGCCTTCACCGGTGCCGACAAAACTCGCGAGGGCCGGCTCGAAGTCGCCGATGGCGGCACCATTTTCTTCGATGACGTAGACACCTTGTCCCTGGCCGTGCAGGCGAAAATTCTGCGGGCCATTCAGGAAGGGGAGATCCAGCGGCTCGGCAGCAACGAGACCCGCAAGGTTGATGTCCGTGTGGTTGCCGCAACCAACCGCAACCTTCTCGCAGAAGTCCAAGCCGGTCGCTTCCGCGAAGATTTATATTACCGTCTCGCGGTCGTCCCGGTGCGACTGCCGCCTCTGCGCGAGCGCCTCGAGGATCTGCCGCTCCTGATCGAGCATATAGCGGCAGAGGAAGGAACACGTCTGGGTCGAGAGATTCGAGAGGTGCACGCGGATTCGCTCGCCCGCATGAAGGAATACGACTGGCCTGGCAATATCCGAGAGCTGCGCAACACCGTCGAGCGAGCCATCGTCCTCGAGGATGGACCGGTGCTTCGGGTGCAGGAAAACCTTGGCGCCGATCAAGCGGGCGCAATCCCCTCCGAGACGAGGCCAGGAAGCGCCTCTCCGGGCGCCGCTCTGGGCACAGCCTCCCTGCAGGACCTCCTGCGCGACTACAAAAAAGCTCTGATCGAGTCGGCCCTGCAACAGAGCGATGGCAATCAGAGGCGCGCCGCCGAGCTATTGGGACTCCACCGCCCAAGCCTTACGCGCATGATCAAGGATCTGGGCCTGCGCGAGGACTCCTGAAGGAACGCGGTCAGGTTCCGAAGCGCCGCAACTGGTAGAGATTCTCGGTCAGAGCCACGATTTCCCCGCTATCGTCCTTCAATTCGCAGTTCCAGGAATAATCGGCCTTCCCCTCTCGTTCCGCCTCAGCCTCGATCCCCGAGACCTCTTCAGGCGTCATCGTCACTTCCACCGTAATCGCGGTCTTGGCCGGCCGCCGAAAGCGAATCTTCAAATCCTTGACGATCGGGTAATACTTCTTGGCATCGAAGGCCGTCATGAAAAGAGCGCCACCCGGAACCTCCGCCAGAGTGAACAAGGCTCCCGCGTACATGATGCCGACGTGATTGATATTCGGCTCAAAGGGCATCCTCATTTTGACATAACCCGTGTCGCATTCGACCAGCTCGATTCCGGTTCGCTCGCAAAAAGGGATCCCGCCTTCGACCGATTGCTTGATGAAACTCTTCTCTTTATCTGTCAATGCCATTTTTAATTCCTGAATTTTCTGGGGTTACGCCACCCCGCTGGTCCTGCAAGTTTATCGCGGAAGGGTAACCCGCTGTCCATTCTCCGCAGCAAGATAAGCTGCATAGACAACCTCCGTGACCGCGAGTCCGAGATCGCCATCTGCAAGAGGATCACGGCCTGCTGTAATATCGTCAAGGAAGGCTTCCAGCATCGAGGCATGCCCGCTGGTCCACATCTCGTCGGGCATCGGCGTCGTCCAACCTGCAGAGGTATCTGCTTTTTCCATGATGTAGGTATCCCCATAGACATCCGCGTCGGGCGTGTAGCTGCGCAGAAGGTCGTTCGGGCTCATCTGAACCGCGGTATGAAAATTCGAGCCGCTGAGCTCGAGGCGGCTCTGCATTCCTCCCAGACAATTATCACTGCCATACGCCACGCCCCGGGCACCATCTGAAAATTCGATCATGCAGCATCCCCAGTTCTCGACGTCTTCCCAACCTGTAGCGATCCGGGTCTGCTCGGCGGTCAGTCCCCGCGTACGCGTCAAATCCGCAACATCGGCCAGCACGGAGACCGGTACTACCGGCGTCCCGTCGAGCGCGAGTCCCTCATCGTATTTGAGCCTCAGCATCGCCCCGATCGGGTGGGCCCCCAACCGAAGCAAGGCGCCTCCTCCCGTATGTCCCCATTGCTTCGCATAGGGCGAGTGCGAGCCGGAATGAGACTCCCAGCCACGCATCTCCAGCAAACGTCCTCCGGAGGTTTTCGCCAGGGCCGCCGCGCGCTGAAAAGCTGGAGCGTAAATCCAGTTCTCCGCGTAGCAGAGACGGACATCGGCCTGCTCCGCTGCGGCAACCATTGCTTGTGCATCCGCGGTAGCGACAGCCAGCATTTTCTTGCGACTTTGCTGCCCCGCGGTCGAAGCGTCTTCAGCCAGGTCCTGACCGATATACGCAGCCAGAGGCTTGGTGCAGATAATATGTTTTCCTGCCGCAGCCGCCGCTTCCGTCATCGTTCGGTGCAAATGGTTCGGCACGCATAAATCGACCACATCGATTTCCGGCGAGGCCAACATTGCCGGGAAATCCGAAAAAACGGTCTCGATTTCTGCGCTCGCCGCAAAATCTGCCGCTCGCGCGGCATCCCGGGAGGCGATCGCCACGAGAGTACCCTTCCGACCACCGACCTGCGCGTAACAGCGCGCTCGAATCCCCGCGAGAAACCCCGACCCGACCAGACCGATTCGCAACATGATGTCCTACCCCCTGCTCCGCGCCAGCAATGTCGCGCCAATGGCATGGCGGGACCGATTTTCCTGATAGTCGATATCCAGAGGCAGGGGAAAGGGCCGGGCTCCGAGCCACGCAGCGAATCGTTGAGTTGTACCACGCATGCCGGGCACCGTACTGCCCTTGAAACCATGCTGCAATCGGGGCGATGTGCTGAAATTGAGTTCCCCGGTTCCCGTCGCTAGGAAAGACAGCATGAGCCATACAGCTGCCCCTCTCGCCGGTGTCCGGGTCATCGAGTGCTCGATGCTCGGACCCGCTGCTATTACCTCGCATCTCGTGGACCTTGGCGCCGATGTCATCAAGGTCGAACCGCCTGCAGGAGACTATATTCGAGAGATGACATGGCCCATCGTCGAGGGCATCTCCCTGATGCATCTGCATGTGAATCGGGGGAAGCGAAGTATCACCCTCGACCTGAAAAATGCCGAAGCCGTCCAGATCTTCAAAGATCTGGTCGCTGAAGCCGATGTGGTCATCGAGGCGATGCGGCCGGGAGCATTGGGGCGACGCGGACTCGGATTCGAGGACCTGAAGGCAGTAAACCCCCAGATCGTCTTCTGTAATATCTCGGGTTACGGGATGACCGGCCCCTACAAGGACATGCCCAGTCACGGTGTGGCGTACGATGTCTGGAGTGGCTTGATCGAACCCCAATACGACGAGGAGGAGTTCTGCTACCTGCCGTCACACCCCTCGATGGGCATCCATGCAGGACCCCTTTTTGGGGCGTTCGGGATTCTCGCCGGCGTGATTCGAGCGCGTGAGAGCGGTGAGGGCTCCAATCTTGAAATCGCACAGAGTGATGCTGCCGCCTACATGGATTGGTATCGCAGCGAGTCCTATATGGCCTACGAGCGCCCCGAAGATATTGTGACAGGCAACAAGGCCGACAATTACGAGCGACGTGCGGTCGGGACTGCGGGAATGAAGGAGGGCGTGCGCTACCAACTCTATGAAACCAGCGACGCACGCCATATCCTCTTCATGGCATCCGAGCAGGCCTTCTGGAAAAACTTCTGTGATGGCGTCGGGCGCCCCGAGCTCTTCGAAAAGTGGCCCGGGTCGAAGTACGCCGACCACGCGCGAGGCAATCGCGAACTGCAGCACGAACTCCGGGATATCTTCAAGACGAAAACCTCCGACGAGTGGATCGCCTTCGGCAACGACGAGAATACGCCGATTGCACCGGTAAACTCTCCGCAAACCTTGAAAAACGATCCGCAGTTCCAGCATCGCTTTCCGCTCTACAGCATCGACCAACTCGACGCGGAGCAATTGCCGACGCCGTTGAAGTTCATCGATGAGGAGCTCCCGACCCCGACCAAGGCACCGACCATCGGCGAGCACTCCGATCGGGTCCTCGAGGATATTCTGGGTTGGGACACCGACAAGGTCGCGACGGCGCGGGCCGCCGGCGCGATGGGCAAGACCGACAAATAGGCTGCTCACGTCAGATGCCGGCGAGCGCTCAATTCTCGAGCACGCCGGCACGAAGATAAGGGGCGATGTCCTCGTCCGTAAACGACAGCCAATCCTGCAGAACTCGAATATTATCGGCCCCGATAGCACGACCCGTATCCGAGGTTCTGCCTCCGGTTTCGGTCAATCGTAAACCCGGCCGACTGGCCCGAACGGTTCCTGCCGAGCGATGCTGAATGTCCTCAAAGAAGTCTCTGGCCGCCAATTGGGGATCGGCCCGCAAGAGATCCTCCACATGCTGCGCCACGCCCGCGGCAACACCGCCATCCTGAAGGCGTTGCATCAACGCCTCTGCCGGCAGCGCCGACGTCCATCCGGCGACCATCTCGTCGAGTCGATCGACGTGCCGCCGACGATTTTCGTGGTTCGCAAATCTGCGATCGGCCATCCATTCCGGATGACCGGCGACCCGACAAAATGCTGCCCACTCGGCATCGGAACGCACGGTGATCGCAACCCAACGGTCCTTGCCTGCGCACGGATAAATTCCGTAGGGTGCCCCGCTCTCGCGACGGTTGCCGGCTGGCTCGGGCATATCTCCAGCCAGCGCGGCCATCATCACGTCCCCGATCGTTGCCACACACGTCTCCACCTGTGCGAGGTCAATGAACTGCCCCGCACCCGTCCGCTCACGATACTCCAGCGCGGCCATGACAGCGACCAGCCCATGCAGGGCCGCCACCGGATCCGAATACGCATACTGCGTGATCGTACAGCCACGCTCCGGGAGCCCCGAAAGCGCAGCGAGCCCCGAGACAGCCTCGATATTCGGCCCCCAGGAAACATAATTTGCGGCCGGCCCCGACTGACCAAAACCTGAAGTCGCCAGGTAGATCAATTGAGGATTGACGGCCGCCAGTGCGGAGAAATCGAGACCCAGCCGTTTCATCGCTCCAGGAACGAAATTTTCGATTACGAGATCGGCCTCTGCCGCGAGTCGCAGCGCCAAATCGCAACCCTCCTGCTTTTTCAAATCCAGACCAACGAAATTCTTGCCGGCATTCCAATCCGTAAACCAGGGCGAGAGCACTTCGCTGATACCGGCATCAGGAGCCTTGGGGGAAATATATAAACGGGTGACATCAGCCGCTGCCCGGGACTCGATCTTCACGACTTCAGCGCCATGATAAGCCATCAGACGCCCCGCCCATGGGCCTGCCATTCCCGCGGTGAATTCCAGAACACGCAATCCGGCGAGAGCACCCGCGTCACGGCCCTCATTTATTATGCGCGGAACCGCGCCGACCGTGCCCGTACGCCGACTCCCGGGAGATTTCCTCGGCCGCTCGATGGAAAGCCATTTCTTCTGAAGGAGCGCCCCGCCCTGACCCGGATTCGGAGCGAGGTTCGCGATCCGCCACGGCGTTGCTGCGTGGCGATAGGGTGCTCCGGGGAACGATTGCGAGCTCCCCTCGGGACGAACGAAGAACTCGCGCGCTCGTAAATGCGGATCCGCGACCACCTGTGCCGCACCCTGCAAGGGCGTGATCGCGATATGCCTTTCCTGTCCCGAAGCGCAACAATCCGCAACCGTCATGCGCGCAAAATGCTCGGCCAGCCATGTGTCGATCACCTCTCGATAGGCCTGCCGGTTGGCGGAAGGGCCCTCGAAAACCGGCTCCCGGATCGCTTCGCTACCGCCCGTTTCGGCAACCCAACGCGCCAGGGCTTTCCAGTGGGCGGGACGGTTCACGGTCAGATAGATCGAACCGTCCCGGGCAGGCCAAACACCCGACGGCACCGATGCGGTCAGCCCGGACCCTTCGCGGCACGAAATCACGCCGTCCTCCAGGTAGCGCCCGGCCCCGACGACGTGGGAGACGGAGGCCATCACTTCCTGAAGAGATACGTCCACGCATTCTCCGTGGCCCGAAATCTTCGCCGCGCGAAGCGCGATCAATGATCCACTGGCGGCCGCTGTGCCGGCCATCATATAGGCGGGAAAGCCCGCCAACGACATTGGTGGTTCATCCGGCCAGCCAGTCGTATAGGCTGCCCCCGAGAGAGCTGTCGCAACAAGATCGGAAGACTGCCAGCCAGCACGAGGGCCGTCTTGACCAAATCCGCTGATCCGGGTGAGCACCAAACCCGGGTTTTCCGCTCGGAGCTTTGCAAAGCTCAGTCCATGACTCTCGAGGAAGCCTGGGCCTCGGGTCTCCAGAATCAGATCCACATTTCGCGAGAGCTCCATAAGCGCGTCACAATCCGTGGGGTCTTCCAGATCGAGAAGAAGGCTTTGCTTGGAGGTATTTGCGTAGCGAAACCAATCACTGGTTGCCGGGTCCTCGACCGAACGTGGTTGCAGACGTCGACTCGATTCGCCCGAGGGTGCCTCGACCTTGCAAACTTCGGCGCCGAGATCCGCGAGCAACTTTCCCGCATACTCGCCCTGTTCGTCCGCGAGTTCGAGAACCCGCAGTCCCTGAAGTGCACCGCCCACGCCTACCCCCTACCAGAAGGGAACCGCACGGAGCAGGGCCGCGATGGCAATCGCCGTGCTCGCCATTCCCAAAAGGAGAAGAACGAACGATCGAAACCGCTCGGCATCCAGAAGATTCAGCAAGCGCTCCCCGCACCAATGCCCGACAAAAAGAAAGGGGAGGCCCAGAAGGAGTAATCTCAGCGAATCGTAACCAATCAGGCCGGCGATCAGAAAGCTGCCGAGGGCAAAGATCCCGTTGAGCACAAAAAGATTGGATAGTGCACCGCGAAAAACTTCCGCCCGCAAACCGGCGGCCTGCAGATAGAGCACGATCGGAGGTCCGTTAATCGCTGTACTGGTGGAGAGAATTCCGGAGACGAACCCCGTGAGGAACGATGCCCTGTCGGAATGGGGCCAGCGAAAACCGACCGCGATGGCCAACGCCATCAATGCAGACACCGTGCCCACCAGAAAACGGAGCAGATCTGGTGAAAGGTAGAGCAGCACCTGCAAGCCAAGCGGGAGGCCGAAAAGACTCCCGACCAGCAACAGGAGAACCAGCCGCCAGGGCGTTTCCCCGCGAGTTTGTTGTGCCACGCGGTTGGCATTCACAAAGGAGAGCATCGCCGACAGAGGAACAGCCTGCGCCGGCTCCATGAAAATGGCCAGTGCCGGAACCGCCAAAAGCGAAAATCCGAAGCCCGCTATCGTCTGCACTATCGCCGCCACCAGAGTAACGAAGATCACGAGGATGACGGTGCCAACTTCCACGCTCGGAATATCGCAGTCCGAAGGCAGGCGAAGCAACTCGATTCCTCGGGGTGCCTTGGAACCCCGCCCGTCGAAGGCTAAAATCCATTCCAAACAAGGAGACTGCAGATGGCGAAGATGGAAGATGGATTCGGCAAACCACTTGAGGTGCGCGATTTCGTATTGGCCAACGCCGAAGAGGGGAACCCCACGAAGGTCCTGAGCACACTGGATCAATATGCCGAGGACCATTTCTTCCTCATGAATGTGGGGCCGGAGAAAGGCCCCCTGCTCACCAAAGAGGTGAAGAAACTTTCGCCGGAGGCACGCGTTCTCGAGTTCGGCAGCTACTGCGGATATTCTGCGATCCTGATCGCACGCGACCTGCCCTCGCAAGCGCAATTAACCTGCGTGGAAATCGACCCCGAATCCGTCGAAGGGGCACGCGATATCGTCGCCTTTGCCGGCCTCGCCGATCGGGTCGAGATCATTGCCGGGGCCTCGGGCGAC
>DLYX01000605.1 GCA_003447545.1 Deltaproteobacteria bacterium
CAGATCAAGGCTGGCACGATTTCCACTTTATTCTCCGTGTAGATGAGGTGCTTGATCCATCACGGTGTGCAAGTATTTCTGCCCATCAGGCTAAACCGCCGGTCGTTTTTGATCATTACGTTGGCATGAACCGCCCGGCTTGGGGTAATGCGCCACCACGCCGCCTGTGGACCCCAGACATTCCGCATGCCCGTGAACTTGGTCATATGAAGCATCTCGACTCTATCGCCGACCAAGGTCGCAATTGGGAAGAGTCCTCAGAGTAACCTACCATGAAATCTCTGTGCCTATTACTCGTTGCGATCCTGATACCTCTCAGTAGTCTGACAGGTGCGGAATTTTGGTCGAGTGGAAGCCAGGACATCGACGAGGCACGCCAGGCCATCGCGGCAACACCAACGACAACTGGGACTTATCGTGAGCGCTCGCTACTGATGTTCCTCTGGCTTTCGACTCTGCAACAGCAGGGCGCGAACACGCATTCGTTTTTTGATACCGACACCCGCTACTACCGGAACGAGAACGCAGTGCTCGGCCGTCAGGGCGCTGCACGCGAAAAAGCACTGCGCGAGATGGGCAAGACCATCGACGACGGCTTCGCGGTGCTGGAGGAGATCCAGCGCAAGCTCCACACCGATGGCCCTATTTTCCAGCCCTTCACCGCCGACCCTGCGAGTGCCCCGACCGGTGGCGACATGGATGCCGACTGGCCGCAGTTTCAGGGAAACATCCACAACACAGGCCATACCACTGCACCCGGCCCGAAGACTGGTGAATTGGCATGGAAGAATCCGGTTGGTCTCGGCTGGTATGCACGCCCAGTGGTCGAGAACGGACGGGTTTATGTTGCCTCGCCTGGCATGCACGCGACCAGCTTCTGCCTCGACCTCGAAAGCGGTGCGGAAATTTGGAAATCAACGCAGACCCATCCCCTTTTCGGCATTTATAAGTATCCAGCGATCATGTCCACGCCGGTGCTGGTGGGCAATCGCGTAGTTCTGCGAGAGGTCAACAGCCACGGTGGCAACGAGGGCCAGGCTCGTAACCTCGTTTATCTCGATAAAAAAACGGGCAAGACACTGAACCGGAAGTTCGCCGGGCATGTCGATTACCGCACGCAGCTCGCACCGGTCGCAAGTAACGGGAAATTTATGGTCTATCCATTCGGTGTCCATGACATCTATGGATCGCCTCCAATTTGCCAAAATTTCAACCGCCTCATTTGTGCGGATGGAGACAATGAAAAGAGACTGTGGGACTTCAACGTCGGTGACATTGACGCTCTCGCCGAGCCGGTGCTGACGGATGACCGCGTGCTTCAGGGAACTACCGAGGGATACCTCTACGCCCTCAACCTCGCTGGGACCTCCCCCCAGCGCATCGCCTGGAAATTTCACGCCGATGGAGCGATCCACACGTCAGTGGCTCGACACGGGAGACGAGTCTTCTTCGGCTCGAACGGCGGCACAGTTTATGCGCTCAACGAAGCTGACGGCGCGCCAGTCTGGAAGACATCCGTCGGTAAAATCGAGCCGAGCACACGCAAACAATTCAGCGTGCCATTAATCCATGATGGACGGATCTATATTGGCTCAGCCGACCGCAGTGTTTACTGCCTCGATGCCTCCGATGGAAAGATCTTGTGGAAGGCGGACTTGCCCGACTGGGTGCGAGCGAAGCCAGCCATGACCTCTGAAGGTCTGCTCGTCGCAACCATCGATGGATCTCTGACTTGCCTTGAAAAAAAAAGTGGTGAACTGAAATGGCAGAAGAAGATCTCGACTCACCCGATCTACGCCGACCTTGTTGTTGCGCGCGACTCGGTGCTGATCAGCGACAGCGACCTCTGGCTGCGCAGGATCGGCAAGGGTGGCGAGGTCTTGTGGAAACGCAGCCTGCTGCAGGCCTTCGAAGACAAGGCAGGCCGGCGCATCTTCACCGACGTCCTATCCGGTGGTACTTATTACCAATCGAAGCCGACTGCGGTGAAGGGCAAGGTATTCTATGGCATGCCGTCGGGCTTCCTCGTGGCAGCGGACGCGGACACCGGAAAAGAGCTTTGGAAGTTTGAGATGGGAGGCGCGATCTCTGTGGCTCCAGCGGTCGCCGATGGACGCGTCTTTGCAGGGCAGCAGGGCGGCGAACGTTTCTTCTACTGCGTGGATGCAGAAACCGGCGCGCTCATCTGGAAGCAAACTATTCCCGGCGGCTGGGTTTGGGGCTCGGCGACGGTCGATGAGGGGCGGGTTTACATACCGACCGTCGATGGTCACGCGGTCTGCCTCAATGCCGCGACCGGCCACATTCTGTGGATGTATCCGACCGCCAAATCAGTGCCTGCCGAGCCAGCGATTGACGGCGACCTCGTTTACTTTGGCTCATGGAGCCACTCGATCTATGCCTTCGACAAAAAGACCGGCAAAATCGTGTGGAAAGAAAACGGCGTTGGGCTTGATTCTGGCACCCTGATCGCAACCGGCGGCAAGCTCTACCTACCGCATCACCAGACAGTCTACACCACACTCGATGCAAAGACCGGAGCTACCCTCAACCCGGGCATCCTCGATCCCAAGGAAAAGGGGCTCTTCACTAACTTCAACGCCACCCCGGCGCTCCATGACGGTCGCGCCTACTACACTGCTCGAGTCGGTGCCGGCCTGCGCGGTGTGCCGAGCGCCTCTCGGGTCTATTGCGTAAATCCCGACACCTCCAAGGTGCTCTGGACTTTTCCCGATGGCGGTGGGCTCTCCGCACCCGCCATCGCTAACGGGCGGGTTTACATCGGCTCTGGCAACACCCCCTTCTTCTACTGCCTCGATACCTTAACCGGCAAGCCGCTGTGGATCCACCGCCTCGGCCAACGTGTCGAAGAAGCCACGCTCTGCATCTACCGTGACAAAGTTATAATCCTCGCTGGTGATGGTTACATTCACGCATTAAGATGAAACTTTGCCTTCACCTAACCGTGGCGACCTTGATCGCCGTGTGCTGCCTGACAACACTACGAGCTGAGGATCCCTTCGTCCCGACCGGTATCGCGGAAATCGATGCCATGCGCCACGATTTTGCCACTCATCCGACCACCCCAGAGAACGCCTCGCTCCGCCACTCACTGATCTTCTCTTGGGTGCGGCACCTCGTACACCGAGGGGTGGACATGAGCAACTTCCACAAACCCTGCACCAGTTTCTCAAAATGGGGACCAATGGATCCATCTCGCTATGGTGCAATGAAGAATGCCTTTCATGCTCTTGAGGCCATTCAGTCCAACCCGCAATTCATCAAAGAGATTCGAGGCGCGGAAGGCCCGTCATCGACTTCGAGAACGGACTGGCCGGTCTTCGGTAGAACACTTGAACAAACCGGCCTCTCTCCTGACTCCGGGCCACGCACTGGAGCCATCGCATGGAAGTTCCCAGTCGGGCTGTCGTGGTATGCCGCACCGGCTGTCGAGGACGGGCGCGTCTACATCGCCTCACCCGGCGTTACTACGCTGGCCTACTGCCTCGACGAGAGAACAGGCGAACTCCTCTGGACTACGCCTCAGAACGGGCTTCAAATCTACTCGACCCCACGGGCTAGCTCCACGCCCGTGGTGCAGCGGGATCACATTGTCTTGCGTGCCACCAGCGGCAGTTGGGAGATGGAAGAGAAAGCCCGCCACATCTATCAGCTCGACAAGCGCACGGGCAAGGTGGTGCGCCAGTTCGATGCTGATCGCATCGACTACCGCCGCGGCTCTGCTCCGATTTCGGGTAACGGCAAGTATCTCGTTTATCCATACGGGCGTCTTAACCTACGGGGCGTACCAGCATTCCATGAAATGCAAGACACCGTAGTGGTGCGTAAGGCAGGCGGCGAACCGTGGTGGACCATGAGCGTTGGTGATCTGTTCGGAGAGCCGCTCCTTGG
>DLYX01000348.1 GCA_003447545.1 Deltaproteobacteria bacterium
AGGCGTCCATTGGAGGCTCGCGGCCATCGGTGAGCCAGGAAGGGCCAGCCAGATCCCGAGGGCCAGCCCGGCGACGCCGAGAGCTCGCTTGGCGCGCCGGAAAGCGCCCAGCCCATTGCCTGCGGGTTCCAGAAAGCCCAGATAGATACTGCCGGCAGCGACCAGCAAGGGAAGGGCAATTTCTTCGATTTCCTGAGGAATCAGAGGCGTCAGAAAATAATAAGCCATTCCGAGTAAAAGTACGCCAAAAAGTCGGTTGGTCCAACGCAACCATTCGCCCGAGCGTGGCAGGTTCGAGATGGAGCCCGCCGCCGAAGCCAGACCGATATAAGGCAGACCCATGCCAAGTCCCATGGCCGCAAAGAGCGAGAGCCCGAGCACCAGATCTTTTTGGCTGCCGACGTATACCAGCAGACCAAGCACCACGGGTCCGATGCAGGGGGCCGCGACAATGCCCATCGTCAGACCCATCAGAAAAGCGCCACCCTGACCTGTTTGTGCGGAGCCGACGCGGTTGACCAGACCCGATGGGGCTCGGAGCTCGTATAGACCGAAGCACGACCCCGAGAGCGCCAGAAGGACGCCGGCCAGTCCGAGCAGGACCAATGGGTTTTGGAGGGGTGCACCGAACAACCCGCCAGCAAGCGCGGCCGAGGTGCCGAGCAGGGCAAAGCTCAGAGTGATGCCCAGCACGTAGAAGATCGAAAGCCGGAAGCTGGAGGTGCCGGAATCGCTCTGGCCGCCAAAATAGGCGAGCGTGACCGAGATCAGCGGATAGACACATGGCGTGAGGTTCAGCCCGAGACCGAGCAGCAGCATCATCCCCAACTTCGCGGGCATGCTCGCACCAGTCAGCCACTGTTCCAACCAGCTTGGGTCGCTTGGATTCATTCCGGATGGCGCGGCTTTCGGGGCCGGCGCGGCTTCGGAGCCGATCGTGATCCGCACCGTTTTTGGCGGCAAGCAGTTCTGGTCATCGCAGGCCTGGTAGCGCAATGCGACTTCAATCGGCTGTGACGCAGGCGGCGAGGCGAGAGCGGTCATGAAAAAGGTACCCTCGTAAACCAGAAGTGTCTTCCCCGGAGCAAAGGCGAACTCTGCCTCGAGGGGATCGGGGTATTCGAAGTCTGCGAAGGAAACCCCCGGGCTCACCAGAGAGAGAGTTGTGGGGATCAACCATTTTTCAGCCGGGAGGTGAGCGTTGACGTGAAAGCCGTGTGCAATGGTCGCGCGCACCTGCACCAGGGAGGAACCGTCCCTTGCCGGTGCGAGGGTCCCGCTAATCTCGACGATCGGTTCTCGAGCCGAACTCGGGGAGGCAGAGCCCAGGGAAAAAACCAGAAGCAGCCCGATCCAAAGCCGGACAAGCACCCGATTCGATAAGGCCACGCGCTGGACGATGTCGGCATTGCTCATTTCGTGCTCTCTCTTGTCAGGATCGCCTCGACACCTCGCACCCAGGCGCGTTGCGTCTGTTGGGGACTGCGATCGAAGGCTCGCCGAAAATGCTCCCAGGATTCAACTGAAGTCACGCTGGCAATGAGGGCGACGGTATCCTCGGCTTCTGCCTCGGTCAGCGTCGAGATCTCCGGGGCAAAGTGCTTTCGTGCTTCCTGGGCCATCACTCTTCGAACGGTGTCAATCATCTCGGCTGCGCCCGGGTCGCGCAAGGCCAAGCTGCGTTGGAGTTGCGCCAGAAGATGGAGTTTCTCGGTCGCCGCAAACCGACTGGCGACAAAGCGATCGACGCGTTCTTTTTGCGTACCATGCCCCGGATCTGCAATCGGGATCAGCGGAAAGCGCTCAATCATGCGCAGAAAGGCCGCCGCACGAAGTTGGTCCAAAGTGTCAAAATAACGAAAAAGAGTCGCTGCGGAGATCTCGGACCGCTCGGCGACCTGGGCTGTGGTCGGCGGCAGATGGCCCTCGAGAACCAGATCGATGAACGCATCGATGGCCTTCGCTCGCCGAGGGCTTTTGTCGTCGTCGGGTTTTGCGTTGACGAGTTCGTTGATCGCGGATTCGTACATTGCGCCTGCTGATACCTGATGAGAGTACCACTCTCATCTTGATTTGAGAGTCTCACTCTCACTCCGTGATGTCAAGATTTTTGGTCGGGAGGCGGTCTTCGGAGGTCCCCGCGGGGCCTGTCCCCGGTTCTATTTGCTCGAGTCCAGAGGGACATGCTCGACGATTTCGAGTCCATAGCCGGGGAGATTTACGAGCCTTCGTGGATAATTCGAAAGCAGACGGATTTTGCCCAGGCCCAGATCGCGCATGATTTGTGCCCCGATCCCGTACTCCCGAAACTCCTGGAGAGTGGCACCCGCCATGGTGCTCGGTCCCGATGTGTCGTTGTCCCCATCCGTTCCGGCGGAAGCCGCTGAGCTACCACGCGGCGCGAGCATATCGCTGCCGTGCTCTCGTTTGAGATAGAGAATCACGCCGCAGCCCTCTTCGGCGATTCTTTCCATCGCGCGATGCAGCAAATTACCCGTGTTCCGACTGGCCGAGGCAAAGACATCCCCGGGGAGATATTCCGAATGAGCGCGGACCAAAGTGGGTTGGTCGGGCTGAATATCGCCCTTGACCAGAGCCATATGCTCCCCGCCGTTCACGTCACTGCGGTACACGCAGGCTCGGAACTCCCCCCCGTAGCGGCTCTCGATCGGAGCTTCGGCGACCTTATGAACCAGAGAATCATGCCGCAGTCGGTATTGGATCAGGTCGGCAATGGTCACGAGTTTCAAATTGTGGAGAGCTGCAAATTCTCGTAATTCCGGAAGGCGCGCCATGGTGCCGTCCTTGTTCATGATCTCGCAGATCACGCCGGCGGGACGAAGTCCGGCCAGCCGCGCCAGATCGACGGCGGCTTCGGTTTGTCCGGTTCGTACCAGAACTCCCCCATCGCGTGCCCGGAGAGGAAAGATGTGGCCGGGTGTTTTCAGATCACTGGGTTGTGCCTGGTCAGCACAGGCGGCGAGAATTGTTGTCGCCCGATCACTGGCAGATACGCCACTTTGAATCCCGACGCGTGCATCAATCGATGCGGTGAAGGCGGTTTCCAGTGGTGCGGTGTTTTCGGTGGCCATCATGGGCAGGCCCAGAGTTGCCAATTTATGTCCCGTCACGGGCATGCAGATCAGCCCGCAGCCTTCGGTCGCCATGAAATTGATGGCTTCGGTCGTGACCTTTTCGGCGGCCATGCAGAGATCGCCCTCGTTTTCGCGGTCCTCATCATCCATGACGATGACCATGCGTCCCGCGCGGTACTCGGCGATGGCCTCCTCGATGGTGGCAATTTCACCAGGCGCGGTCACCTGATCGGTCAAAGTGTCGGATGAGTTTGTGGACATTCTTACTCGAATGAACCTGCAGCGTGCCCGTCTTGCAAGGGGGAAAATCCATCGAAACTGCAGGACTTGATCTTCTGGCCGGAACCGGGCACCGACTGCGGGATGGCTGGACCATTGGAAGGTATTCAAATCGTGGAGTTGGGTTTCTGGGTAGCGGGTCCCGCGACCAGCGGGATTCTTGGAGATTGGGGGGCGTCGGTGATCAAAATCGAGCCCCCGGTCGGTGATCCGATGCGGGCGGTTCTCTCGACCGCAGTCGGCATCGATGTCCCGATCAACCCCGCTTTTGAACTCGACAACCGTGGCAAGCGCTCCATCGTCCTCGATCTGAAAAAAGAACAGGGCCGAGCGATTGCCGGCGATTTGATTGAGCAGGCGGATATTTTTGTGACGAACCTTCGTGCGGGTGCCCTCGCCGGTTTTGGGTTGGACTACGAATCGCTTTCGGCACGAAATCCCCGCCTGATCTACGGGGCGGTGACCGGTTATGGCAGTGGGGGGCCCGACAGTGATCGCGCCGCATACGACATCGGAGCGTATTGGGCTCGCGGTGGCGTCGCCGCCATGCTCACGCCCGAGGGCCATGAGCCGCCCGTGCAGCGCGGTGGCATGGGCGATCATACCACCGCGATGACAGCGGCTGCAGCGATCAACGCGGCGTTGGTTGCCCGGGAGAGGACCGGCAAGGGGCAGTACCTCGAGACCTCACTTTTGCGGACCGGCGCCTATACCGTTGGCTGGGACCTGGCGACGCGTTTGCGCTTTGGTCGCTTGCAACCGCCGAGCGACCGAAGCGAAGCGCCGAACCCGATTGCGAATTCTTATCGCGCATCCTGCGGGAAATGGTTCTGGTTGATCGGCCTCCAGGCAGATCGGCATTGGCCGGATGTTTGCCGGGCGATGGGACGCGAGGATTTGATCGACAGCGAACGGACGAAAGATATCGTCAGGCGTCGAGAGAATGCAGGCTACGTGGTCGGTCTTCTGGACGAGATCTTTGCTACGCGCACCCGGGCCGAATGGGGCGAGCTTTTCGATGCGGCGGGGGTCTGGTGGGCGCCGGTCCAGGATTGCAATGATCTGGCGCAGGATGCGCAGCTTAGAGCCACGGGAGGCGTTGTTCCGTTCGAGAGTGGCGAGGGTCTCCCCGAGCAAGTTGCGACGCCGGTCGATTTCGCCGGGACACCGAATGTCTTCGCGACCACGGCACCCGAATTGGGGCAAAATACCGAGGAAATCCTTCTCGAGATGGGTCAGGGTTGGGAAGAGATCTCGGTTCTCAAGGAACGCGGGGTCATCCCCTAGTCGGGTCGGCGGGGGGCTTCCAGCAGAGGTTTTCGGACCATCGAAGGGAGAGTTTCGTTCCCTGCTCTATCCGCGGTTGCCCGGGTACGGGCGCAGGCCCAAAAGAGTCTCCGCTCTTTCGGTCAGCGGCTTGGCTGCCAACCCGGTGTCGGTGAACTCGGAGAGGTGGCCAACCACCGAGGCGTAGACAGCTTCTCTGGTCTGACCCGTGTCGATTTCAATGCATAGCCCCATGCTCTGGAAGAGCTCGACCGTCGGTAGAGTTTCGGCTTTGAACGTATCGAATCGCAGCTTCATGCTCGCGACGTTATCGTCGCTGCGACCAGAGTATTTCGCACGGCCCATGATGCGCTTCTCGAGGATATCGTAGGGACATTCGAGGTAGAGCATTTTGGGTAGCTCGGTCTCGCGGCCGAAGATTGCGTACCAGGCCTCGAGGTTGTCCAGCGAGCGCGGGAAACCATCGAGCAGAAAATTCGTTTTGCCGGTGGTTCTGGTGATCGATTCCATGGCGTCCTGCAGCAGGGTGACGACGATTTCGTTGGGCACTAATTTCCCATCGGTAATGAACTCCTCGATGGTTGTGCCGGTTGGCCCTCCGGCCTCTCGTGCGGTGCGCAGCAGATCGCCGGTGGACAAATGAGTCCAACCAAGTTGTGACTCCGCGAGTTCACACATGGTTCCTTTTCCCGCGCCGGGACCTCCCAGAACAAAAACAACGTTGGGCTTCGGGCAAGCCTCTCGGGGGTCGCAGTGGTGGACGACTAATTTGGGTGCCGGAGCGACGCCCATTTTATAAACGTGCCACTCCGTTTGCGTGGGCGGGAGTTCGTCCTCGCAGGTCATATCGTACGCGAGGTGCCCATCCAGACGGCAGATTCTCCACGATTTGTAGCTGTCGGAATAGGAGATGGCCGGGCTTCGGGAGGATTTCCCATCCGCTCGATCCCATGCCATCCGGCCATTCCAGTAGCCGGGGCTGGATACGGTTCCGGATTCGGATTTCTTCGCGGGTGCTGTGGAAGGTACGAAGAGGCCGTCGACCTCGGGAAGACCGGAGCCAGACACCTCGATAAAAAACGTATTCGGCTTCAACGTGTTCATTTCAAGCATTCTCAAAATTTTCGGTAGTTGAACGGATTCGAAATAGCATTCTGCAGATCCGTCCGAAAGGCTGTTTTCAGGCGACCTCTGTGTTGGAATCGGAAAAGGGCGAGGGCGAATATCAGGACATGCAACGGGATCCCGAGAGGGGCAGGCTCATGAAGGCCCTCTCCGATCGCGAGGCCTCGGTACCAGGGCATCGTTATGGCCGTCGTCTCGAAGCCCGGAAGAAGACAGAGCCCCGGAAACGCCCCCCCAATTGCGATCGTCGTTAGAAACCTGTTCATTTTCTGACCACTGATTGCCGCAACGCCGGAATATCGACTTGAAGGCCAGGGATTCGCGAGCGATCGAAGCGGAAATATGACGCTTCCTTCCATCACCTCATTCTACAGTGACGCTTTTGGCGAGGTTGCGGGGCTGGTCGACGTCGGTACCGCGATAGCAGGCGATCTCGTAGGCGAGCAGCTGCATGGGGATCGTCAGCAGGATCGGA
>DLYX01000082.1 GCA_003447545.1 Deltaproteobacteria bacterium
TCTGCCGGCTTTCCCGCGGTCGCCAACAAATCGTCTTCGGGACGGGAAATCCGGACGCTCGGATTCTTTTCGTAGGCGAGGGACCCGGCAAGGACGAAGACGAGTCCGGCAAACCCTTTGTCGGCCCGGCGGGTCAATTGCTGACGGATATCATCGAAAAAGGAATGAAGATCCCGCGGGACGAGGTCTATATCTGCAACGTGGTGAAATGCCGACCGCCCGGCAACCGCAACCCGGAGGAGGACGAAGTCGCGAGTTGCCGTCCTTTCCTCCAGCAACAGATGCAGGCGGTTGCCCCCGAGGTGGTCATCGCACTCGGCAAGTTCGCGGCGCAGACAATTCTGGGGACGACCGTGCCGATCACCAGACTTCGAGGGAACTGGCAGGATTATGATGGGATTCCCGTGATGCCCACCTTTCATCCCGCCCACCTTCTCCGTAATCCCGCCCTCAAGCGAGATGTGTGGACGGATATTCAGCAGGTGATGCGTCACCTGGGGATGCCGGGGGTTTGATGGAACGTCGAGGTATCAAATGGCATTTCGTGCTGACGGCCCTTTGCGCCCTGGTCCTGTTCGGCCCGGAGATTGGCGCCTCCTGGTTGTGGGCCGGTGAGGTGCGCGTGCTCACGATCGACGGGCCCATTCAGCCCGCGAGCGAAGAGTATTTGCGCACGGGGATCAACGACGCGGCAGAGGCCGATTCGGTCGCGGTTCTGGTGATTCTCGACACGCCGGGAGGACTCCTCCAGTCGACACGAGAAATGGTCAAGACGCTTCTGGCAGCCCCGCTGCCTGTGATTTTTTACGTGGCCCCCGGTGGTGCTGGGGCCGCCTCGGCCGGTGTATTTCTGGTGATGGCTGCGAACGTGGCCGCGATGGCGCCGGGGACCAGTATTGGGGCGAGTACCCCTGTGAGCGCGGCCGGGGGCGAGGAGATCGAGGGGGCCATGGGCGCCAAGATTCTCAACTCGACAGCGGCTTTTGCGAAATCGATCGCCGAGCAACGGGGTCGCAATATCGAATGGGCCGAGCAGGCTGTCCGCGAAGCCGTGTCCGCGACGGATACGGAAGCCCTTGAACTCGGCGTCATTGATCTCATCGCCAGCGACACGCAGGACCTGCTGGCCCAGTTGGACGGGCGAATCGTCGAGGTCGACGGGCAGGAGCAAATCCTGAACCTGCGGTCGGCGACAATGGTTCAGATCGAGCCCACCTTCCGCCAGCAGGTGGTAGGCTTTCTGGCCGACCCGACCATCGCCTACTTTCTCCTCCTGGCCGGAATTCTCGGTCTCTATCTGGAGCTGAGCAATCCGGGCGGGATGGTGCCCGGAGTGATTGGTGCAATTTTCCTGTTTGTCGCGGCGGCTTCCTTCCAGATTCTGCCCCTGAACATGAGCGGCCTCGCTCTGATGGTTCTCGGGATAGGCCTCCTGGTAGCGGAACTCTTTGTGCCGAGCTTCGGGATTCTCGGCTTGGGAGGCTTTGTGTCCTTCGTGCTCGGATCCTTGTACCTGTTCGAGGCCCCCGGCGGGGGTTTGGTCGTGGATCGCGGGGTGATCGCCGGCGCGGCCGTTGCGGTTGCCACGGTGATGCTGGTGATGGCCACTCTGGTTGTGGGAACCTTCGGCAAAAAGCCGGTGACCGGGGCTTCGAGCCTGATCGGAAGGACATGCGCGGTCCGGGACGGCGGGGAGTCCTCAGGCCACGTCATGCTGAATGGCGAGATCTGGGCGGCCAACTGGTCAGGTGTTATGGAAGTCGGTGATCTCGTGGAGGTCACGAAAGTTGAAGGGTTGTCGGTGACGGTGAGCCGTGCCGATCTTGAAAAGGAGCGGGTATGAGTTTCGCAGCAGTTCTGATTTTTGTGCTTTTGGTCATTCTCGGTAGCTCAATCAAGATCACGCAGGAGTACGAGCGTGCGGTGATTTTTCGTCTCGGTCGTGCCGTGGGCGTCCGTGGTCCCGGTCTTGTCCTGATCATTCCCTTTATCGAAAAGGCTCGGCGTGTGGATCTCCGTACGATCACCATGGATATCCCGGCGCAGGAAGTCATCACGCGAGATAACGTATCGGTCAAAGTCAGTGCTGTCCTGTACTTTCGGGTTGTCGATCCGATGCCTGCCATCATTGCGATCGAGAACTATATTTACGGCTCAAACATGATTGCTCAAACCACGCTGCGCAGCGTTTGTGGACAGGTCGAGCTTGATGAATTGCTGGCAGAGCGCGAAAAAGTCAACGATCAGATTCAGGCCATTGTGGACCAGCAGACAGAGCCTTGGGGCGTCAAAGTTTCAAGTGTCGAGATCAAGGATATTGATCTCCCGCAGGATATGCAGCGAGCCCTGGCCCGCCAGGCTGAAGCCGAGCGTGAACGACGCGCCAAGGTAATCGCGGCAGAAGGCGAATTTCAGGCCTCCGCAAAACTGGCCGAAGCGGCAGCGACTTTGGCGACACACCCTGCGGCTTTGACCCTGCGCTACCTCCAGTCTTTGACCGAGATTGCGGGTCCCAATAATTCGACCACGGTGTTTCCGTTGCCGATCGATATGCTGCGACCCTTTCTCGATGCGCAGATCAGCTCGGATGCAAAAAAAATCTGATCCGACGGAAGACGGCCCGGCCAGCTCGGACTTCAATTATGAACTCCCGCAGGACCTGATCGCTCAGTCGCCGGCGGCCAAGCGAGACGGATCGAGAATGATGCGTGTCCATCGGGAGCGAGCCGTTCGCCCGGAAGCATCGCTGGTTCGTTCTCTGGCGGACTATCTGGAGCAAGGAGACCTGCTGGTGCGCAATCGCACGCGTGTTTTTCCGGCGCGGCTGCGTGGACAAAGACTACCGGGGGGTGGAGCAGTGGAGGTGCTCTTGCTCCAAGCCTCCCCCGATCAAGGGCCTGACTGTTGGCAGGCGCTGGCCAAACCCCTGAAGCGGCTGCGACCCGAGCAGAAGTTGAGCTTTTCCGGGGGCGGCTCTGACGGCGGAACGATCGAGGCTCGTGTGCGCGCGATCCGGAACGGATATTTATGGCTTGATTTCGCGCCCGGGACCGAGGTTCTGGCCTGCGCCGAGCGGCTCGGGGAAATTCCTTTGCCTCCCTATATCGAGCGCCCCGAGGGGCCGACACCAGAGGATCGCGCGCGCTACCAGACCATCTACGCCAGCGACACAGGGTCGGTGGCGGCACCCACGGCAGGTCTTCATCTGACGGAAGCGATCTTTGAATCGCTCGCGCTTAAGGACGTCGGTGTGGCGGAGGTCGTGCTGCACGTCGGTGCGGCAACTTTCCTCTCGGGTCAGCCCGGTCGGGGGTCGGGGACCGTTGAACCCGAAACATATTTTGTTCCGGAGGAAAC
>DLYX01000248.1:0-2138 GCA_003447545.1 Deltaproteobacteria bacterium
GCACAAAAAAGCTGTGTATCACGTGTTCCGACGTCATCGTGATCTTCACGGGGCGACCGACAGGAATATGAAGCTCGTTGATTTCGCGACGGCCTTCCAGATGTCGGACTTTCCACATCCAACGCTTGCCAACCGCGAAGATCTGCATGGAGTCTGCTGGCGGTGTCCGCATCTCCAAAAAGACGACGGCTCCCCAGACGAACATGACCATGGAGATCAGGAAGGGAATTCCGCTCCACAGGATCTCCAGACTGAGAACGCCGTCGCTTTCGGGGTGTTCGCGCCCTGTCTCGCGGCGGCGGTAGCGGATGACGAAGAACAGAATCATTCCGGCAACCGCAAAGCTGAACCCGGCACTGATCGCGGCGATGAACCAGTAGAGTTGATCTACCGATCCCGCGATCGTGGAGGCAGCCTCCGGCAGCAGGCGAAAACGGGAGATCATCAGAGAGGCCCCTTTCGACCTCGACGACGCTCGCGCCACAGAGCACCGCCGATGAGACAACCCATCAGCCCGATTGTCGCGGCAGCCATCCCTCGCATCGAGAGCAGTGTCAGTCGATTATATTGGCCGGCGTCCGGGTCGTAAGAGAAGCAGAACAACAAGATCTGGTCGGCGAAACTACCGAGACGCTCTTGTGCCGACTCCACCAGAGCGAGACGGAGATCTCGTGGGGAAGGCTCGATGCCAAAAAGATATCGCGAAATCTTGCCGGAGGGTGTTGTCACAACGACCCCCGACGGGTGCGCGAATTCGCCGCTTTTTTCGTCCCGCGCCACGCGCAGACCGATGGCTTCATTCAACGTCTTGATGGCCGCCGCTTCGCCCGTCAGGAACCGGATATCATCTCGTCCTCGGTCATGACCGTAGCGCTTCAGGGCATCCTCGCGCTGGGTACGGGCCTCGGCTGGCCCATCTTCCTCGTTAAAACTGTAGACGATCACCTGGTATTCCGAGCTCGCGTCGAAGGCGAGAACTCTGACGGCCCGCATCAATCCGGCGATCGTCATCGGACAGAGCATCGGGCATCCGTAGTATGCAGGAAGCAGGACCACCGGACGCCCATCGAGAACGCTGCCCAGCGAAACCTCCTCGCCCTCCTCGTCCCGCACCATCAGATCCAGAGGAAGATCCTCGCCGATGCGCTGATCGAAGCCGACCTCCCGGATCGCGGCGGGCAAAACGCCCGCAGGCGGAGCGGCGGCCTCGTCGGCGAGGGTCGGCCGGCTTCCGGGCTCCATGGCCTCGGACGGGGAGCACCAAATCACGAGCGATATGATCAAGAAAACGCGTAAGACCTTCATTTTCTGCTCCCTTGTTTCTGGCCCGTTCCCGCCTCGGCAACCACCCCGTCCAACGTCATCTGCATGGCCCGCTCGAGCGGCACACGAACGATCCCTGCCTTCGGGTCCACCCATGCATATGAAGTCAGATGCTCATGCTCGGCCGCCCGCAGCCTCTCGATATCTCGATCCGGATTCACCTGAAGTCGGGGACCTGAAGGCAGGCTCCGGCCGGGCCATGCGATCGCATCCGAGCCTTCTCGGCCATCCAGCACGCGACCTTGCAACCAACCTTCCATCGCCGTGGGTGCAGCCCAGGCAAGAAACAGAACCACTACAAAAACGACGCTCCCGAT
Source organism: Deltaproteobacteria bacterium (assembly GCA_003447545.1). Taxonomy (GTDB): domain Bacteria; phylum Desulfobacterota; class Binatia; order UBA12015; family UBA12015; genus UBA12015. The sequence continues at coordinate 1,641 of DLYX01000248.1, forward strand.
CACCAGAGGGCGACCCGCCATCTCGTCTTTCTCATGACTCATGGAGAAGCCTCCTCGAGGGAAACATCATGCAGCGGCACAAGCGGGTGGCTGGCCAAACCCACGAAGAACCACCAAACCCAGATACCACCGAGTGCCACAGGCATGACGATATCCAGCGGGTGAATCGACAGACCCGATTTTGACCAAGCGGGCACGACCAGCCAGATCAGCTCCACCCACCGACAAAAGAGCAGCCACAGGGCCATGGTGGCGAGAATCTTCCGGTTGCTCTTCGCGCCGCGGCCCAGAAGAACGACAAAGGGGATCACGAAATGGAACACCATCAGAAAAACAGCGAGCCACCACCACCCTCCCGTCGAGCGCACCAGATACCAGGGGATTTCCTCGGGGTTGTTGGCTGACCAGATAATCAGAAGCTGGGACAGCCCCAGATAGGCCCAAATCATCACGAAAGCGAAAAGAAAACTGCCCAGATCCCGAAGCTGGCGGGATGCC
>DLYX01000248.1:2430-7826 GCA_003447545.1 Deltaproteobacteria bacterium
GAAAACTGCCCAGACCCCGAAGCTGGCGGGATGCCAGCAAACGACCGAAATCCCCGCCACGGTCAAGCCACAGGACTACCGGAATCGTGAACGCGAACGCGGCGAGCCCCTGCGCGGCAATCAGAAGCAGGCCGAAGACCATCGAGAACCAATGCGGCTCGAGAGACATCACCCAATCGACCGCGGCAAACGACATGGTCAAAGCGTAGAGGATCAACGCGCCTCGGCTCAGATACTCGAGTCGATCCGGATGAAGCGCCGAACCCTCCAGATCCTCGCGAATCGACCAATGGGTCAAAAACCAGCCGAGGCCGATCCAGGCGGCAAAATACAGAACCCCGCGTGCGTAGAAGAAAGGGAGGTTCAAGTAGGGCTGCTTGGCTTGCAGGATCGGATCGTGCGCGACATGCGCGGGATCCGCCCATTCGTAGAGGAAGGGCGCACCCACGGCGACGGGGATAAAAAAGATGGCCAGCAACGGTAACGTCCGCACTGCGGCCTCCAACGGCCGGCGTATCATCGCGCTCCAGCTTCCACCCGCGACGTGGTGCAGGGAGAGAATCCCCATCGAACCAAGAGCGATTCCCAACCAGAAGAGAAATCCGATCAAATAGGAACGAATGGCCTGAACCGGGTCAAGAAAGGCGCCGGCGATCGCAACAGCACATCCCACCAGACCCACGATCAAGGCTTGCTTCGAAAAACGAATTTGCGGATCGTCAGATCCAATCCGGAAATCCGGCACTGCGTTTCCGCTTGTCATCGCAAACCTCCTTCGAGCTGCGCCAGCTCGTTTGGGGATAGTTGATCGACATTCGCGTGTTGGCTCAGTTGCAGTGCGCGCAGATAGGCTACAATCGCCCATCGGTCCGGAAGCGTTACCTGCGCTCGGTAGGCGGGCATTACCCCGTAACCATTGGCGATCACGTCGTAGAGATAACCGTCGGCAGCTTCGAGGAGTCGAGGCTCGAACAGCGAAGGCGGACGGCGGTAGCCGCGCTGCACGATCATCCCGTTACCGTCGCCAATCGCCCCGTGGCACGGCGAGCAATAGATGGCGTAACGCTCCTGGCCTCGCAGCAATAGATCCTCATCGAGCGTCCGCGGGTTGGCGACAACCCAGGCGCCGTCGATCTTGCCCTCGGTATATCCGGGCCTATCCAGAATCATATCGCGAGAGACGACGCCAGGCTCCAGCGGACGCACGGAAGTGCCGTTTGCAAAAAATTTACTCGGGCTATTGGGCTCGAGTCGAGGCTGGTCGTGCATATCCTGGCGGCAACCCGCGATGAGCAGAACCGCGAACGCGCCAAGGATCCATCTCCCCTTAATCATCCACCACCTCCACGCTCGAGGCACCGAGCTCGTTCATCAATTCCGGAGTATCCGGGACAGAGAACTTTGGATCGCGGGCCTCGATCGACAGGAAAAAGGCATCCTGGCTCGCCAGTGCGAAGCGAGAGGAATTAAAGACTGGATGGTGCGGACGCGGCAGGCCGTTGAGCGCGAGCATTCCGAACACGGCCGTCAGTGCCCCGAAGAGGATCGTGCACTCAAAAATAACCGGCAAGAAGGCGATGATACTGTTGAGAGGTCGCCCACCGACGTTCAGCGGGTAGTCGATCACCGAAGTCCAATACTGCAGACCGAAACCGCCAAGCCCTCCGATAATAGCCCCAATCAGAACCAGCGCTGGCAGGCGCGAATGATGATGACCGAGGGCCTCGGATATCTCCTCGATCGGGTAAGGCGAGAAGGCATCCAGTACCTCATAGCCATCCTCGCGAGAGCGCTCGATTGCGTGCAGGAGAGAGGAGGACGTGGGAAATTCCGCCACCAAGCCCCAGGGCGAGATCCGTTTACTCATCTTCGGACTCCTTGGCCGTGCCGGCCTCCGGTACGATGGTCTTCATCTCGAAGATCGAAATCATGGGCAGGAAACGGATGAAGAGCAGGAGCAAGGTTCCGAAGAGCCCGAAAGATCCGGCGTAGGTGGCCAGATCCCAAAACGTCGGCGAATAGAGCCCCCAGGACGAGGGCAGGAAATCATTGGACAGACTCGTAACCACGATGACGTAGCGCTCGAGCCACATGCCGATATTGATCACGATGGCCACGAACAGAAGCGCTCGGGTATCGCGTCGAACTTTGCGGAACCAAAGAGCCTGCGGCACCAAAACGTTGCATAAGATAAGTGCCCAGTACGAGGAGCTATAAGGCCCCTCAAAGCGAAGCTTCATCATTGTCTCTTCGAAGATATTCGCGCTGTAGAAGGCGAAAAATGCCTCCATCATGTAGCCGTAGGCCACGACCAGCCCGGTCGCGAGCATGACTTTCGCCATATTATCGAGGTGCTTGATGGTGATGAAGGACTGCAACCCGTAGGCGCGTCGCAAGGGGATTGCGATTGTGGCCACCATCGCAAATCCGGAGAAGACAGCGCCGGCAACGAAATACGGTGGGAAAATTGTCGCGTGCCATCCCGGAACCACCGAGATCGCGAAGTCAAAACTCACAATCGTATGCACCGAAACCACGAGCGGCGTCGAGAGACCGGCGAGCAGAAGGTAGGCCGTCTCGTAGCGATGCCAATGTTCGGCAGAGCCGCGCCATCCGAGCGCCAGAGTGCCGTAGATTTTTCGACCCGCGACGCTCTCGGAACGGTCCCTCAGGGTTGCGAAGTCCGGAATCAAGCCGACAAACCAGAACATCAGCGAGACCGTGGCGTAAGTCGTCACGGCGAAGACGTCCCAGATCAGGGGTGAGCGAAAGTTCGGCCACATCCCCATCGTGTTCGGATAGGGAAACAGCCAATACCCGAGCCAGGGACGACCCAGATGCAGAATTGGATAGAGCCCCGCTGACGCCACGGCGAAAAGTGTCATCGCTTCTGCAAATCTGTTGATCGAGGTCCGCCATTCCTGGCGGAACAGGAGAAGGATCGCGGAGATCAACGTGCCCGCATGACCGATTCCGATCCACCAGACGAAGTTGATGATCGCGAAGCCCCAGGCCACTGGGACGTTAATGCCCCAAATCCCCGTGCCCTCGACCAGTAGCATCACGATGGAGACGGCGAACACACCCAACAGGCTGAGCGAGATACCGAAGCCGATCCACCAGCCGCGCGGTGCTCCATTTTGCAGAACGACGCGACTGATTTTATCGGTAACGGACCGAACGGTCTCCGACTCGCCGACAATCGGTTCGCGTGCCGTGAGTACCGGCCTGCCGGGGCTCTGCTCCATCAGCTATGCCCTCCCCGCGGCTTCGAAGGCTTTGTGAGCGCGGGACTGGGGTTTCGGACCTCGGCCAGATAGGTCGTCCGTGGCCGCGTATTCAGCTCGGCGAGCACGCCATAGTTTCGGTCGTTCGCCCGTTGTTTGGATACGGCGCTCTCAGGATCGTTGATATCCCCAAAGGTGATCGCCTCCGCGGGGCAGACCTGCTGACACGCGGTCTTGATATCGCCGTCGGCAATCTCCCGACCCTCGTTCTTCGCCTTGGAACGAGACTCGTTCACTCGCTGGATACAGTAGGTGCATTTCTCCATCACACCCCGACTGCGGACGGTCACGTCCGGATTTCGCTGCAGCGCGAGCGTCTCTTCGTCCCAATCGGGATTGAGGTAAAAGTTGAAACGCCGAACTTTGTACGGACAGTTGTTCGAGCAATAGCGAGTCCCGACGCAACGGTTGTAAACCATCAGGTTCAGGCCTTCACTATCGTGGACAGTCGCGTTGACCGGGCAAACCACCTCGCAGGGGGCATTCTCGCAATGCTGACAGAGCATCGGCTGGTAGTGCGTCTCGGGCTCTTCCGGCTCACCGGTCCAATACCGGTCGATCCGCATCCATTGCATCTCGCGACCCATTGCAATCTGCTCGGGACCGACGATGGGGATATTATTCTCTGCCTGACACCCCACGACACAAGCGTTGCAGCCGACGCAGGAACTGGTGTCGATGGTCATCCCCCAGGCGTGGCCCTCGTAGGGGAACTTCGGATAAAGCGTGTCATCGGGGCCGGGGGTATGCCCCATATGCTGGGCAAACGCCGGATCTTTTTCGTATTCCTCGACCGAGGCCCAACGCACGATATCGCGCCCCTCGAGACTTCCGTGGTCCTGCGTCGAGGCCACCAGGGAGCGCTCCCCGGTTGCACGCACGCGCACGTCATCGGAGAACCCGGTCGAGACCGACTTTCGCAGCGAGTAGGCATTGAAACCGCGGGACGTACCGACCTTCCCTGCCCGCCGTCGACCGTAGCCCAATTGCAGGCCCAAAACGTTCGCTGGCTGGCCCGGCAGAATCCAGACCGGACCTCGTGCCTGCTGACCGTCCACTGTGAGTTCCACATCATCGCCATTGGAGAGACCGAGCGATTCCGCGGTGGCGGGAGAGATCAAGATAGGGTTATTCCAGGTGACTTTTGTCAGCGGCGCCGGGCACTCCTGCAGCCAGCCGTTATTGGCCATGCTTCCGTCACCGACCACGGGATGCGGGCGAAACGTCGCGGTCAATTCCGCAGGATTCCGGGAAGACGTGACCCTCCGCAATCGAGCGGGTTGCTCGATCGCTGCCACATCAACCACCGGAAACGCACTTTCCGCGACGACTCCATTTTGCAGAGAGCGATTCCAGGCACTCTCAAAGGCAATCGGGAGGCTTTGGGCTGACCAATAGGATCGCACCGCTTGATAGGCGGTGCCGGCGCGGCCCTCGAGGAGCAACCCCAAAACTTCGAGAGACGACTTCCCATCGTAGAGAGGGGCGATCAGGGGCTGCCCAATCGAAATGGTTCCGTCGCCCGATCGAATATCCGACCAGGTTTCGAGGTAATGCACCCCCGGAATATGCCAAGTCGCGAGTGCGGCTGTTTCATCATCGTAGAGGCCGAGGTGAAATGAGACCGGCACCTGCGCCATCGCCGCAGCGAAGTTGGTGCCGGCCGGGGCGTCATAGGCCGGGTTGGACTCGAGAATAAAGAGGGTATGGACTCGTCCCGCCTGCATGTCTGTGGCCAGCGATTCGAGAGAGTCGACCTCCAAGCCCTCGCGACTCTTGTCCTCGAGAAGCTCCATGGTCGTGCCCAGATTTCCAAGACGCTGATTGATGGCGAATGCGAGAGCATGCAAATGCGGGGGCAACACGGAGCCGGCAAGAATCAGTGACTTACCCGGTGATTTTTCAAGGTCGTGCACCAGCGCCGCCAGCCATTGCGACTGACGCTCCGGAAGTCCGCGGACCGGCGATCCAACGCCGAGAGAGCCAGCAAGAGCCTCGAGCAGGACCTCTACCTCGGACGGCGCGAGGGCGATCCGCTCATCGGCAGCGGCGCCCGAATTCGAAAAACTGCTTTCGGCCACGTAAAGCCGAAGCGGCTCGAAAACCCCC
>DLYX01000315.1:0-630 GCA_003447545.1 Deltaproteobacteria bacterium
CGCACGCGGCATCGGCGCAAATACCATACTGGTCGGCAGAGCATCGGTCCGTGGCAGCGATCGCCACAGTTCCTCTGTGACGAAGGGCATCACGGGGTGGAGAAGCCGCAAGGCCGCATCGAGAACATCCACCAGTGTCCGCTGGGTCGCTGCCCGGCGCGCGGGATCGTCCCCCTGCAGGGCCGGCTTGGCGAGTTCGAGGTACCAATCACAGTACTCGTTCCAGAAGAAACGGTAAATCGCGGTGGAGACATCATTAAAACGATACAAACCGACGGCCTCGCGCACCTCGGCAATCGCGTGCGAGAGCCGAGCCCGAATCCACTTGCCGGCAACATCATCTTCGCCTGCATCCGCATGCGGATCGTAGTCATCGAGATTCATATGAACGAAACGTGCGGCATTCCATATCTTGTTCGCAAACGCGCGGTTTCCTTCGATACGGTCCTCGGAGAGCCGGATATCCCGACCCATCGCGGACTGAGCCGCCAGCGTGAAGCGAAGTGCGTCAGTACCGTAGGTTCCGAGAAGTTCGAGAGGGTCACGGACGTTCCCCTTCGACTTGCTCATCTTGGCGCCGTACTCGTCCCGCACCAAACCGTGCACGTAGACGTCCTTGAACGGAACCTC
>DLYX01000315.1:975-8882 GCA_003447545.1 Deltaproteobacteria bacterium
CATCATCATCCGCGCGACCCAGAAAAAAAGAATATCGAACCCGGTCACCAGAACGGACGTCGGGTAGTATTTTTCCAACTCCGGTGTTTGCTCCGGCCAGCCCATCGTCGAGAAGGGCCAAAGTCCCGAGGAGAACCATGTATCAAGGACATCTTCGTCCTGCCGCAGCGATCCCCCACAACTTGGGCAAGCCTTCGGTGCCTCCAGCGCGACGATCGGCTCCACCTCGCAGGCATCACAATACCAGGCGGGAATTCGATGCCCCCACCAAAGTTGCCGGGAGATACACCAGTCGCGAATATTCTCGAGCCATGCAAAATAAGTCTTGGACCAATGCTCGGGGTAGAAACGTGTCCGCCCGTCTCGAACGGCTTCGATCGCGGGTGCCGCCAGCTCGGCGGTCGCCACAAACCATTGCGTGGACAGAAGGGGTTCAACGACCTCGCTGCATCGGTAGCAGGCACCGACCGAATTCGCGTAGTCCTCAACCTCGACCAGACGGCCCGCCGCGTCTAGTGCAGCCACGACCGTCTTCCGGCACTCGGCTCGATCCTGACCCGCGAAATCACCAGCCTCTGCATTCATCCGACCGTGTTCATCGATCACGGCAATGGTCTCGAGGTCGTGACGCTGCCCCATCTCGAAGTCATTGAAATCGTGCGCCGGCGTAATTTTCACGGCGCCCGTGCCGAACTCACGGTCTACTTCCGGGTCCGCGATCACGGGTATTTTCCGCCCAACGAGCGGCAGGTCGATGGTCTTGCCGATGAAGCTCGCGTAACGCTCATCCTCGGGATGAACGGCGACCGCCGTATCTCCGAGCATTGTCTCCGGACGCGTCGTCGCGACCACTAACGCACCCGACCCGTCGGAAAGCGGATATTGAAGATGCCAGAGGCTACCCTGCTGATCGCGGTGTTCGACCTCGATATCAGAAAGCGCCGTGCCGCATCGACAGCACCAGTTGATCAGGCGTCGCCCGCGATAGATCAAACCATCGGCATGGAGCCGAACGAAAACCTCTCGAACGGATTTGGACAGCCCCTCGTCCATCGTGAACCGCTCCCGAGTCCAGTCGCATGAGGCTCCGAGCCGCTGCAATTGGGATACGATGTAGGGGCCGACTTCATCTTTCCACTCAAACGTTTTTTCGAGAAACGCCTCGCGACCCACCTGGTGACGGTCGAGACCCTTTTCGGCAAGCTTTCGTTCGACTACGTTCTGCGTGGCGATCGAGGCATGATCGGTACCCGGCACCCAGATCGTATTCCGACCGTCCATTTTGTGGAAGCGTATGAGCAGGTCCTGCAGTGTGTTGTTCAGCGCGTGTCCGAGATGCAGTTGACCGGTGATATTCGGCGGCGGAATCACGATCGAATACGGATCACCGTCGGCTTCCGGGTCGGCAGCGAAGATCTTCTGCTCAATCCAGGCCTTGGCCCAGCGTTCCTCAACTTCTTTGGGTTCGTAGGCCTTCGCAAGTTCCGTGGACATCGTCCGGATGAGGTAGCAACCGGCCCAATCCCCCGCCAATAGGAAGATTCCACGCCTGAAAAAGCTGGGGATTCTGCGGCCCGCCCGCCCTGCTCCCTTCCTGTGCAGCTGCCTAATATTGGTGCAGACCAGGCTTCATTTGCCCACATCATGTGCCCGAAAACGGAGTCCTTCGCTTCGGCACGCGCATTGCAAACACCCATCGTGGGACCTGTTGGCCCGAATTTAACGAGGAGGAATTCGTGAAAAAGATCGAAGCGATTATCAAGCCGTTCAAGCTTGAAGAGGTCAAGGAAGCCCTGACCAAAGAGGGCATCGTGGGCATGACCGTTTCCGAAGTCAAAGGCTTCGGTCGCCAGCGTGGCCACAGCGAACTCTACCGAGGCGCGGAATATGTGGTCGACTTTTTGCCCAAGGTGAAGATCGAAATCCTTCTGGCTGAGGACAAAGTGACCGCAGCAGCCGAGGTGATCACCAACGCAGCAAGCACGGGCAGAATCGGTGACGGCAAGATTTTTATTTTACCCGTCGACGACGTGGTGCGGATTCGCACCGGCGAACGCGGCGAAACCGCGATCTAACAGCACCCTATTTCTGGAGGAAATCATGATTTGGAAAAAATCGACAATCGGCAAATGCGCGTTGGGCGCAGCTCTTCTGGTCCCCGCAACCGCGTTCGCCGAGGACACGGGTGTTTCGCAAGGTGTCTTCGTCGCCAATAACGTCTGGATGATGGTCTGCACGGCCTTTGTCTTCATCATGCACCTCGGGTTTGCTTCCGTGGAGACGGGCCTCACGCGGGCGAAGAACACTACCAACATTCTCTTCAAGAATGTATTCGTGATCTGCAGCGGGCTTCTGACGTATTATATCTGCGGCTTCAACCTGATGTATCCGGGCGACTTCAACGGCTATTTCGGATTTGCCGGGTTCGGTCTCGACCCGGGCGCCGATGGAAACACGGCCCTTTATGCCGATGGCGGTTATACCTACTGGACCGACTTCATCTTCCAGGGCATGTTTGCCGCGACCTGCGCTACCATCGTCTCGGGAGCGGTCGCCGAGCGCATCAAGCTCTCGGCTTTCATGATCTTCGCGCTGGTCTTTGTCGCCATCATCTACCCGATCGCGGGCTCCTGGAAGTGGGGCGGTGGCTGGTTGGATGCCATGGGCTTCTACGACTTCGCCGGATCGACGCTCGTGCATAGTGTCGGGGGCTGGGGTGCTCTCGTGGGAGCATGGATGCTCGGTGGGCGGCTGGGTAAATTTGGCCCGGAAGGACGTCTTACGCCGATTCCCGGCAGCAATATGCCGTTGGCCGCGATCGGGGTCTTCCTGCTCTGGCTCGGCTGGTTCGGATTCAACGGCGGCTCGGTACTTTCGGCCGATCCGGAACTCACGTCGCTGGTCCTCGTAACGACATGTCTGGCGGCTGCCGCCGGAGGTCTCGGCGCGATGATTTCCTACAATTTCGTCTCCACCAAGCCGGATCTCTCGATGGCCCTGAACGGGATTTTAGCCGGACTGGTCGGCGTAACGGCGGGAGCTGACGTCTTCAGCCCGCTTTCAGCGATCCTGATCGGTGCCATCGCGGGTTGTCTGGTGGTCGGCTCGGTCATCATGTTTGATCGCATCCGGATTGATGATCCGGTGGGCGCGATCTCGGTTCATCTGACCTGCGGCATCTGGGGCACGCTGGCTGTTGGAATCTTCTCCGAGAATCCCGACCATAGCTTTCTCACGCAATTGATCGGTGTCGGGGCCTACGCCGCCTTTACTCTGGTCTGTGTGCTGAGCCTGTTCGCTATCCTCAACGCGACCATTGGAATCCGAGTTCCGGAAGAAGATGAAGTCGAGGGACTCGACGTCAGCGAGCATGGGATGCGTGCTTACGATCTTCATACCAGCGGCACCAGCCTGGACGCACCCCTCGGTCTGGGACGCAGCTGACATATAACCGCGGCTGCGACCACCGAGGAGGAGGAAGCGGCTGCTTGCCCAAGAAGCCCGGTACGGTTTGACCGTACCGGGCTTTTCTTTGGGCTTTTGGTAAGTCGGATATTTCGTTTCCGTGGGGACCGGTACTCAGACCGGCCCTGCAACGCAGCGGTTCCGAATCGTCCCCAGCCCCTCGATTGTAGTCACAATCTCGTCGCCCTCGGTGAGATAGCGCCGAGGGTCGCGGACCGAGCCCACCCCTGCCGGCGTTCCGGTGAAGATCAGATCTCCCGGGGTCAAGGTGCAATAACGGGAGAGCCACGAAACCAGCTCGGGTACGGAAAAGATCAACTCGCTGGTCCTGGACTCCTGCATTCGCTCACCGGCGACATCACAGCTGATTGCCAAATCATGAGGGTCTGCGAGCGTCGACAACGGCACGACGGCAGGACCGATCGGTCCAAAGGAATCGATCGATTTCCCCATCGAGAATTGCGGTGGCTTGCCTTTGAATTGGAGCCGACGATCCGAAATATCCTGTCCCACCATGAAGCCTGCAACATGGTAGAGCGCCTCGGCTTCAAGGATTCCTCGACCGCCGCGGCCAATCACCACAACCAATTCGGCTTCCCAATCCACGCGGTCCGACGACAATTCCACATCCCCGTCAGGACGGTTGAGGCAATTGGGAAATTTCGTAAAGATCAGCGGCGATTTCGGCACGTCCAATCCAGCCTCGCGGGCATGGTCATGGTAGTTCAGGCCAACGCCGAAAATCTTCTCGGGAGTTGGAACCGGTGCCAGAAGCTTGGCCACATCCAGCGGTTGGCTCTCCACATCCGAGCCGAGATCTTCGGCCCAGCACAACACGGCTTCCCAGTCGGCAAGGGCCGCCATCGGGTCGGACGACAGAGTACCGCCCGAATCACGTTCCAGGTCGTAGACACGCTGGTCGATACAGATTCCCGCGCGGCCGCCATGATTTACCAATCCCAGCTTCATTCGATCTCTCCGTCGCCCAACACTTCGAGCAGGCGTCGCGCCGCCTGCGTCGGCGTCAATGAAGCCCGCCCGACCGAGGCTTCCATTTCGGGCAGTCGCCGTTTGACGTCTTCTCGTCCGAGAAAATGCTGGCGCAATCCGTCTTCCAGCATGCTCCAGAACCAGCTCAGTTGCTGCTGGCGGCGCCGCTCGGTCAATTCACCCGTGGCGTCGAGTGCCTCGCGGTGCTTGCCCACAAGTTCCCAGACTTCGTCCATGCCTCGATGCTCCAGAGCGCTCACCGGAACGACCGGCGGGCTCCAGGACGCGCTCGAGTGCCGGAACAAGCGCAGGGCACTGCGGTATTCGGCGACCGCCCGCGTCGCCAGCGGCACCTGGTCCCCATCAGCCTTGTTTACCGCGAGAGCATCGGCGATCTCGAGAATTCCCTTTTTGATTCCCTGCAGTTCATCGCCGGCACCCGGCAGCATCAGGACCAGAAAGAAATCCACCATGGAGGCCACGGTCACCTCCGACTGCCCTACCCCGACTGTTTCCACAAGAACCACATCGAAACCCGCCGCCTCACAGACCAGCATCGCCTCGCGAGTCCTCCGGGCGACACCACCAAGCGAACCGGCAGCAGGACTCGGTCGGATATAGGCATTCTCGTCGGCGGCCAGACGCGGCATTCGGGTCTTGTCCCCCAGAATACTACCCCCCGAACGCGTGCTCGAGGGATCGACGGCAAGCACGGCAACTTTCTTGCCCAGACCGGTCAGGTAGAGACCGAAAGCCTCAATAAAGGTACTTTTGCCGACGCCGGGAACACCTGTAACGCCGATGCGGGCAGCGCGGCCGGTCTGCGGAAGCAAAAGCTCCAGCAAGAGCTGCGCTTCGACCTGATGGTCGGCACGAGTGCTTTCCACCAAGGTGATGGCCTTGGCCATCACCCGCCGATCACCGGCCAGAATCTGGTCGGCCACGGCCTGCCGTGCAGGGTCAGTCGGCATTCCCACTCGCCGGATTGCCACCGATGCCGATCAGATCCAGAATTTCACGGGCGGCTACCGGAACCTTCGTCCCCGGACCAAAGATAGCCTTGACGCCAGCCTCACGCAGCTTCGGGTAATCCTTTGGCGGAATAATACCTCCGGCGGTCACGAGAATTTCGGAGGCTCCCTTTTCCGCAAGCACCCGCACAAGCTCCGGCACCAGCGTGGTATGCCCGCCGGACTGACTCGAAACACCGATCAGATGCACATCGTTCTCGATCGCCTGTCGTGCGATTTCATCCGGCGTCTGAAAAAGAGTCCCGACATCCACATCAAAGCCCAAATCGGCAAATGCCGTTGCGATCACCTTCGCCCCGCGATCGTGGCCATCCTGACCGACCTTGGCAACCAGCATTCGTGGCCGGCGCCCCTGTACTTCGACAAATTTATCGATCTCGGCCTGCATGCTCTTCCACTCGGGATCCTCCGAAAAGGAACTGCCATAAACACCCGAGATGGATTTGATTTCCGCCTGATAGCGACCCCATTCCTTTTCCAGGGCTTCGGAGATCTCGCCTACAGTGGCGCGGACACGTGCCGCCTCGACCGCCAGCTCAAGCAAGTTGCCCTCGCCCGTCCGACCACAAGCGTTCAAGGCATTGAGTGCGGTTTCGACCTTGCCCGAGTCTCGCGTGGCTCTGATCCGCTCGAGAGCGGCGACCTGCGACTCACGAACAGCACTATTATCGATCTCGCGGAGCTCCAACTCCGGCTCGTCCGGGCGTTGAAATTTGTTCACGCCAATAATGACGTCCTCGCCTCGATCGACACGCGCCTGCCGCTGGGCGGCAGCTTCCTCGATCCGCAACTTCGGCATGCCGGCCTCGATCGCCTTGGTCATACCGCCCATTTCTTCGACTTCCTCGATAATCCCGAGCGCTTTGGCCGCCAGGCCATGTGTCAGCGACTCCATAAAATAGGAACCACCCCAAGGATCGATCACTTTGGGAATGCCGGTCTCGAGTTGCAGCATCAGCTGGGTATTGCGCGCGACACGAGCCGATTCGTCCGTGGGCAAAGCCAATGCCTCGTCAAACGAGTTCGTATGCAGGCTCTGGGTGCCTCCCATCACGGCCGCCATCGCCTCGACCGTGGTGCGCATAATATTATTGTAAGGATCTTGTTCCGTGAGACTCGCCCCCGAGGTCTGGCAATGTGTGCGCAGCATGAGCGAGCGCGCGTTCTTTGGCGAGAAATGCTTTTTCATCAGCGTGGCCCACAACAGCCGACCGGCCCGCATCTTGGCGACTTCCATGTAGAAGTTCATACCGATGCACCAGAAAAACGAGAGCCGTCCCGCGAAAGCATCGACGTCGAGCCCCTTGGACATCGCCGCACGCACGTAATCCAGTCCGTCGGCAATCGTGAACGCCAACTCGAGATCACACGTCGCTCCGGCTTCCTGCATATGGTAGCCCGAAATACTGATCGAATTGAACTTCGGCATCTCTTTCGAGGTGTACTCGATGATATCGGCAACAATCCGCATCGAGGGAGTCGGCGGATAAATATAGGTATTCCGAACCATGAACTCCTTGAGGATATCGTTCTGGATCGTCCCGGTGAGCTGGTCTCGGGGGACGCCCTGCTCCTCACCCGCAACTACGAAGCTGGCAAGCACCGGCAAGACAGCACCGTTCATCGTCATGGATACCGACATCTTGTCCAGAGGAACCTGATCGAAGAGCACCTTCATGTCTTCGACGGAATCAATGGCAACGCCAGCCTTGCCCACATCACCCACCACACGAGGATGATCGGAATCGTAACCGCGATGTGTCGCGAGGTCGAAAGCGACCGACAGGCCCATTTGTCCTGCGGCCAGATTGGCCCGGTAGAAGTCATTGGACTCCTGCGCCGTCGAGAAGCCTGCGTATTGGCGAATCGTCCAGGGACGCTCGGTGTACATCGTGGCTCGCGGGCCACGAATGAAGGGAAAAGCACCAGGAATGCTGTCGCCGAAATCCAGACCGGCAGCGTCTTCCTTAGTGTAGAGCGGTTTGACGTCGATGCCTTCCGGCGTCTTCCAGATCAGATCGTCCGGATCCTTGCCCTTGCGTTCCTTGGTGGCGAGCTCACGCCAAAGTTCCAAATTATCGTTGCTCGAGTTTCCCATGCCTCTATGGTCGCGATCAGGAGCCCCGATCGCAAATAGGCCGCCCGAGACCGAAAAACCTTGAATCCCGGCTCGATCTCCGATGCGAATCGAGTTCAAAATCAGGTGCGAAGCGACTTCCTTCCCGATAAAAGGTTTCTCCATGACCCGAATCGCCTTTCTGGGAGCTGGCAGCACGGTATTTGCGCGCAATATTCTGGGCGATGTTCTGCTGCGCGAAGGCCTGCAGGATATCGAGATCGCCCTCTATGACATCGATCGGGTGCGGTTGGAGGACTCTGCCCGCCTGGTTGAGGCCATCAATCGCAACCAGAACCAGGGGC
>DLYX01000311.1 GCA_003447545.1 Deltaproteobacteria bacterium
GCAAGGTAAAGAGCGCTCGGCCTTCCGTGTCGCGCGACAGTTTCAAGAAAGTCTCGGACCAATGTTCGCCGGCACGCCGTGCCTGTGCGAGCAGGTTTTCCCCCCGAGGCTGTGTGTAGTCGGGCTGTTCCCGGTCGCCCATATAGAAAGTCCGTCGCACCAGAAGGCCGCTGAGACGGTTTTTTCGGGCTTCGCGGGTCAGGGCGGCGCAAAAGGCTCCATCATGAATCGCCTTTTTCCGCTCTTCGAGGTTCATTTTCTTGAGACGCTCCCAGCTTTCGCCCCGCACGGGAGGCAAGTTGGATTGCATACCGAAAACAAAGCCCGAGGGTCGGACGTGTGTACACATGGTCAGGTCGCGATCGCCGGTGCTGGCGCGATTGAAGACGCCGTTCCAGAAATTCCCCGCAAATGAAGTGGGGCCCAGGACGGCCGAGCTGAACAAAATGCGAGCGCCAGTTGCCGAGGAGAGTTTGCCCAGCATGCCCGCGCCTGCGCCTACGGCCTGAAACAGGCCATCGCGTTGGCTGACAACTTTTCCGATGGCTTCGAGTTCATCGGTTCGTGCAAACGTCCCCGGGATCGATTCGCCGTCGGGCCCTTTATGGGGGCGAAAGCGGTTGGTGGAAAACCCGATGGCGCCGCCGTCCATCGATTGTGCGACCAGAGACGCCATCTGTTCGCGCTCTTCGGCCGTTGGCTGTCCCTTCACCGCACGGTCGCCCATCACATAATAGCGGACCGCGGAATGGCCCACGAGGCCCGCGACATTCAGCGCCGGATTCAACCGCTCCAGCGCGTCGAGATAGCCGCCGTAATCTTCCCAGTCCCAGGGCAAGCCGCTCAGGATTGCTTCTTTGGGGATATCCTCGACTGTCTCCATCATACCCGCGAGTGTTTCGCGGTCATGCGGGCGGCAGGGAGCGAAAGTCACCCCGCAATTTCCCATCAAGGCTGTCGTCACACCATGCCAGCTGATCGGGGTCATCATCGGATCCCAGCCGATTTGCGCGTCCAGATGCGTGTGGACATCAATAAACCCCGGCGTCACCAAACATCCCCGGGCATCAATTTCCCGATGGGCGCTGCCCTCGACCTTGCCGAGGGCGGAAATTCGACCGTCCTGAATGGCGACGTCTCCGCGACATGCATCGCTTCCCGAGCCATCGACGATTTCCCCGCCTCGTATAATAATATCGTGAGTCATGTCGAACCTCCCGCTTTGCTGGACCTGGTAATCGGCAGGAATCCTGAAACCGTGCCGGTAGTCCTCGAAGACTCATAGCCGCTGACAGGGCTCGGTGTCACGAGAAATGCCTCATCCGGTCATATTGCGTGTCTGGGTGGCCCGGTCTGATCAGCGCCGGGCCCGGATCTGTTCGCGGAACCTGAAGACGCGGTCAACGTAACCGCGGGTTTCCTTGTAGGGCGGGATGCCCCGATACTCGAGAACAGTGTTCGGACCCGCGTTGTAGGCCGCCAGGGCGAGTCGTGTATCTCCTTTGAAAAGGTCGAGCATTTGTCGCAAATACGCGACCCCGCCGCGCAGATTTTCCTGCGCGCTAAAGCTGTTCTCGACGCCGACCGCGCGGGCGGTTTCCGGCATGAGTTGCATCAGTCCCTGTGCGCCACGATGCGATACGGCAAAGGGGTCGAATCCCGATTCCGCACGGACCACGGCTTCGACCAACGCCGGATCGACGCGCCCTGCTGTCGCGATTTGTTGAATCAGAGCTTGCAGCCTTGGCGGTGCGGTCAGGGATTTTTGGCGCAAGGGTGCCCGCCAGGGGCCGCCTGTTTCGTGAAGAGGGTTTGCCGGAGCCACCGTGTCCAACTCTCGGTCGAAGCCGGGCGGTGCGGATTCGAACTGCCAGCAAAGCGGTTTGCAATTCGGTATGCCGTCGCACGCGGTGCAGTGGATTTCGGCGATAGCGGGTGTCGGGAGGTTCAGCAGAGCGGTCGCCACGAGGATAAGCAGGGCACGTGCTGGGCCGGTGGGGGCAGCTGGGGGCATCGCCAAACCCTATCAAAGCGTGCGGGCCCCGCACAGCCAATAGTTCGGGGACGTTCCGGTGCCGGATTTTTCCCTGTGGGGACTGACGGATTCTTCCGCGAAGGCGGGAGTGCGATCGATCTTTGGGATCCTCGTGCGGACAGTTCGGCTTGACGGCATCCGTGACTCCGAGGCAAATAAGGGTATCCTGACGAGGAGATCGTTGGTCCAGCATCAACTCGTTTTTCTTTTTCAAGAGAGGTTCGGCAATGTCCAAGGCAAGTTCAGGTTATGATCTGGTGATCCGTGGCGGTCTATTGGTCGATGGAACAGGTGCCCCCGGTTATCGGGGTGATCTGGCGATCGCCGATGGTAAAATTGCCGCCATCGGTGGGAAGATCGATGCTCTCGGCGCCGAATCGATCGATGCCGATGGAGCGTTGGTCGCGCCCGGGTGGGTGGATGTGCACACGCATTACGACGGGCAAGTCGCGTGGGATGACAAGCTTGATCCAGCTTTCAGCAACGGCTCAACGACTCTGATGATGGGCAATTGCGGCGTGGGATTCGCACCATGTCCGCGCGGCGAGGAAAAGACTCTGATCGAGGTGATGGAAGGGGTCGAGGATATCCCGGGCGCGGCATTGGCCGAGGGTGTTCCCTGGGGCGCCTGGGAGAGTTTCAGCGAGTATCTCGACTACCTGCAGGACAGGCCCTATGCCGTCGATTTTGGAGCGCAATTGCCGCATAGCGCTCTTCGACTCCAGGTGATGCGCGATCGAGCCCTTCGCCACGAGGATGCGACCGCAGATGATATCATCGAAATGAGTCGCCTGGCCGAGCAAGCCGCCCG
>DLYX01000470.1 GCA_003447545.1 Deltaproteobacteria bacterium
AGCCCCAATCCGGCCGCTCCTTTTCTTATCAGGGCACCGCGATCGCTCGTTTCGTGGAGTATGAAGGCGGACCGATTCCACTTGGCGGAAACGTGCTCGCGACTCCCGAAAAACCTACACTTCACGACTGCATCACGACGGGTTGGGACCACGAGACCCCCCTCACTCCCGAGGAGTGTATCTCGGCGGTCAATCTGGCAATCTCCTCGGCCGAGACGCTTGGGCAATTTGATATTCAGGACCTGATCGCCGGCCAGACTCGGATTGCGACGGCGATGCCGACGCGACGCTACCGCTGCCTGAACGATTATTACGCCGATTCGGAACCGTTCAGCTGCAATCCTCAGGGCGAAGAGATCAACTGCGAGATATACAGCAGGCTCGGCACACGAATTCAGAACCCACTCGCCCCGCCCCCTTCGATGGATTCAGCTCAACCGGCCCCGTCAACCTGCCGGCTACCCAAGGATATGTCGATTGTAGCGATTCGCGAGACACAACCGGACCCATCCGCCGACCTGACTCTGTGGACTTGGGAGTTACCACTCGGCGGTTCCGGCAAATTCACAATCGATCTGGCCAAGAATTCCGAGGATATCGTGATCCATCAGGAAAAATATATCCCCGCACGTAATTCTGCGGCGCGCGACCAGCGCGCCCTCGCAGAGACCCTTTCTGATTACAGCGGTCCGAAGAACCTCAACGTGCAAGGCGTGGCTGTCGACGGCTATCTCGGACTTCCGGTGGTCTCCGTGGTCATTCAGGAATTCACCAATCTTCAAACCGGAGGCAATTACGGCAACACCACGCCGTCAGGATCCTCTCAAACCATTTTACTGCCCTGTGAGTGAGCAGGAGATATGACGATGTACACGAATATTTATCGAGCTCTCGCCCTATCTTTGGCACTTCTGATTCAGGCCGCGTTTGGCGCGGATCTGCAGGCGGCCCCCCTCCCTCAGAGCAATTGGGAAAGTTACGCGGTCATCGCCGAAGAGCAGATTCTGGTCGGACCTAACCGGAACCTGAACGGAAGCTTTCTGGTCCTCGATCCCGACGGCTATTTCGACCTCGGAACCGACAGCCAGCAAGCGGGTGGGCTGGTCGCGGCCCAGACCACCCGACTCCAGAGACAGTCCTCCGTCGAAAATCTCTACACGCAAACCTTGACCGGTTCGGGCACCATCCGAGGACAGCAGTTGTCTACAGACTTCCCGCCAACGAATGTCACCCTGCCGCCGCCGGCCACCCCCACCAGCGACTGCGTTACCGTTGCATTCGATGTCGATGTGCCACGGAACACAACAGGGGAGCCTATAAGTGGTCGTTGCTACGGCAACGTTACGGTGCGCGACGGCGCGACCCTGACGCTGCGCGCCGGCAACTATCAGATGCACAGACTCACCATCGGCAAGGGTGCGCGTCTGCAGGCCGAAGGCGCGGTCACGGTACGAGTGCGGCGGTCGGTGCGCACGCAACCTGAGGCTACGATTCGACCCGACAGCGGCAACCCGAGTGATCTGGTTTTCCAAATCGAAGCCCGGGGCAACAACAATGTGATCGGGCGCCTTTCAAACGTCGTGGCCCGCTTCGTATCGCCGAACGACAACAACTTCCGCTTGGAACAATTCACGAATATCACGGGAACTGTTCTCGCCAACCGCGTCTATATGGTCGGCTATCACGGTGAAGCACCGCCGACGCCGACCCCACCGACGCCGACCCCGTCCTTCTGCGGCGACGGTGTGATCCGGGGAGATGAGACCTGCGATGACGGAGCCGATAACGGAACCGGCAACCCCGGCCCAAACGGGTTGGTCTGTCGCTCCGACTGTACTTTTTGCGGTGACGCGATTCAGCAGGATGGCGAATTCTGCGACGAGGGGCCGAGCAACGGCAGCTCCAAGAGTTGCTACGCCAACTGTCGTGCCTGCGGTGATGATATTTGTCAGACCGAACTCGCAGTACCGTCCTACAGGAATTTCATCTGCTTCGAAACCATGCCTACCCTCACCGCGCAATCAGCCGCGCAATGTGAGACGACTCTCGACCGACGGGAGGCGGCGGGCTTGGACAACTTCGTCATCCCCGAAAGCTGCGACCTCGGAATCTTCAACGGGACGCTTACAAAAGGCCCGCTCTGTGCCGGTGCGACACCGCCGATCCCACCGGACCCGAATGGGCTTTACGAATGCAACCAATGCGTACCCGCGTCGAGCAATATTCCCTGCGCGGACGGTGGACCACCGGACCCGGCGCTGGACGAAACCTGCCGGGCAGGAGAACCCGCCGGATACTGGGATAATATCTGTCGCACCGGAGACCCGGACGTCTGCACCGTTTGTGGCGACGGGATCATCCAGCGAGAAGCTGGCGAAGAGTGCGACGATACCGGTCCCAATTGCGGACCGGATTGCCGCCGGGTCCCGGATGAACCCGGAGTCTGTGCACCGGCCCCGGAGAACATCTTCAAAAACCGTTGGGGCCTCGAGGCGGCCCTGCTCGCCGACATCCGGAACACTGGCAGCCGGCGGGCAGCAACAGCAAACCCCGCACAGAATGTCAGCGCCTCTGGGCAGATCTATGCCGGACCCGTCCTGAATATCGGCGGAGAGGGCCAGGTGGCTCTGGGCCCATGGTACGATGTGCGCGCCAATGATGGCGATGCGCAGCAGGTCCTGATTCAGATCCGCAACTCCAATACCGGCGATGAAAACCTGCCGGTCTGTAATTCTTCGGACTACCAGCGCGGCACTGACGGGACACTTTGCTATAATCCCAATGGAGGAATTCTGGCGCGGGTTCGGTTCAAAGAATCCCTGCAGGGGACTCAGGCCTTCAGCTATTCGATTATTCTCGGCTGCGGCCAGGTCTGGGCCGGAAACCTCCAGCTGGGCTCGAACGGGCTTCCAGAGCTCCGCTCCGGGTTTCCCGTGGTCGTCGAAGAAGACCTCGGTTCGTGGCGGACAGCTGACGCCTTCACCACACCCCGGGCCTTCACTCAGGCGGTCCCGGGCGATGTGAAGGATTGGCAGACCGGTTCTTTCGAGATCATCGGGGTCGAGTCCCTTTCCTGCGACCCGGAAGACCAGCTCGCTCGGCTCGAGGGCAACCGTTGGGCCAAGCCCGACGGATTCTTGCGCGAAGCTGCCACCAATCACCTTTCCGCTCAGGTCTTTCTCGTGCGTGTCGGTGCCGGGGTTTCCCATGCCTACCGAACTCCGGCGATCGCTCGATTTGCCGCTCGCGGACTGGGGCCGATTCTCGTCGAAGGCGGGATTCTGAGCAACCTGGAGGCTCCCACTCTTGCCGATTGCCTTACCTTCCGCACCGATGGCGAAAGGTTGCTGACGCCGACCCAATGCGTCGCCGCGGTAAACTTGGCGCTGACGTCAGCTCAGCTGTCGGCTCAATTCGACATCAGCCCTCTGGTCGGTGGAGAGACGCGCATTATTGCTTCCTTGCCGACACTCAATTTGAATTGTGCCGAAGGTGCCCCCTACGGCCCCGGACCTTTCAGTTGCAACCCGAACGGGGAGAAGATGCGCTGCACCGTAGCCGATCGAG
>DLYX01000156.1 GCA_003447545.1 Deltaproteobacteria bacterium
AAGGCACGCTGGATCAGCACTGCCGGGAACACCCATTCGGGATCCTCCATATGTGACTGACGCCATAGATAGGCCCTCTCGGAAAACGGCGAGGCCCACACGGCGCGGACCGCTTCGAGAATTCGCGTAAAACCGACCACGTTCGGTACCGTGCGATTCAACCCGGCCCCCGTGAACCCGGGGAGATCTTCGACATTCGTGTCGCTTCGAACAAAGACCCCATATGTCCCGTCCGACCCAAACGTCGCACGCAGCGTTTCCCGCAACTCCTCGGGGAAGTCCACCGGCAGGGGCGCCGTTTCGATGAACCCTCGGATTCGCTCCAGAAGTTGAGTTCGTGTTTCGGCTGCCAGCGCCGGGGCGTCCTGCAAATAGCCGAGAACATCGTATTGGCGCTTCAGCCACACGAAGGCGGCGGGGCCTCCGGGCTCGATGGGCTGCTCTAGGAACTCTTTGAAAACGCCAAAGGGAACCACCACGCCCTGCGGAACAGCAGTCTCGAAGTAGCGCCGCAGTTCGCCCAGATTGGCACTTTTGGGCCCCGCGATTCTACCCGAATCGCGACCTCGAATCTCATCGAGCGTCACCAACTCCGTCTCGTCGAGTTGCAACTTCTCTCGATCCGGCACGATCAAGGGCATCTTGGCGTTGCTCGAAGAGTTCTCTGCGGCAAACACCGTATCCCAGCCGGGATTATCGAGGGCAATTTCGACCACGCCTCCGGGGCTGACCGCAACGACGATCCGTTTGCCCTCATAGGCGCGCAATCGCTCGGCCATGCCCTCGGCGACCACCACGTTCGGAATCCCCAGGTTACGTGCAAGCAACTGGATATGGGACAGCGAGCTCCCCTCCCCCTCGGTGAGAATCCCGGCAACCGGCGGCAGTTCCGCGGTCGTCTCGGGCAGTAGGTAAATATCTGAAGGCGAAAAATCCTCGACAGCCAAACCGGTGCCGGACCGCAGAACGCCGCGTGCCAGCCCCGGGTTGAGCCCGCGCAGGCCCGAGCCAATATTCTCGCCAAAAAACTGATGGGTAATTCCTGCGAGCCGCCCGGCATCTACCGCGAGGCTGTCCACGATCGCCGAATAGAAAAGAAACGGGCTACCCCGCAGTCGATCCTGCCAATACAAATCCGCGAGCGGGTCGAGGCGCCGAAATTTCTCGACGGCCGCCGACATTTCAAAACGCAAACGCCGCGCCGCCCATTCCGGTGCACGGGCGAGGTAGCGAATTTCCCTTCGATAGGTCTCGAGATCCGGCCGGCGCTGGATCTCGCGCAAACTTTCCTGCAAGGCTGCCGACTGTCGCACAGAGAGCAGGCCCGTCCCGAAAAGTGAACCGACCTCCTCTTTCAGCCACTTCAGACGCTGCCGGCGCGTCGCAAACGGGACGCGACGAAGCAGCTCATTGCCAGCCGCGTAGGTCGCTCCCTCAAGCGAGAGACTTGCATCCAGAAAAGGCAGTCCGAGCTCCGGCGAACGAAACTCCTGCGCGCGCAGGCGGAGACGAGTAAGCAATCGGCTTGTCAGAGCAAGGCGAAGCTCGGGGTCCGGAGCAGATGCCAGTGATCTGGCGTCTCTCACCAAACCGGCACGAAAATCACCTTCCGGCAAAAGAAGCGCGAGCGCCTCGACATCGGAGGCAGCCTCGGTCCCGCGATACAGTCGATCGATCTTTTTCGCCAGAATCGCATATCCCGTGCCGACGCTCGCCTTGCCACTTGCCTGGGCATAGGCTCGCACCCGCGCCGCATCTTCGGCGTCGGGTTGGCCGTGAATCTTGACGCGAAGTTCCCGAAACCCCGGATCCTTGCGCGCGATCCAGGAGGCCGAGTTCCGCACATCGGATGCCGAAATATCGTTCTCCTGTGGCGTCCGTGGAAGGTAGCGAGCGGCTTCCCGCAGAACAAAGAAATTTACCGGGCGATGCCACTCCGGATCGGCGAGCATCGCCTGAAGAATCCGGAAGGTCCCGGCCTCCTCGTCCTCGGCTTGCAGCGCACCCCGATAGGAGCGCGCGGCTCGCAGGATCCATCCGTCATCAGCTTCGACGAGAAAACGTTCGAGAAGAATTTGCTCCAGGATCGCTCGCCCCTCAGGCCCCGCGACCGTCTCGGGATCAATCTCCACCATCAGGTTGGCCACCAGAAAGCCCTGCTCGCGCAGGGCGCGCGTGCGCTTGCTCCACTCGCCATGCTGTACCCCACCACCATGCCCGCGACAGCCTTGATTGGCCGCCCGTACAGTTCCGTCGGCGCAAAACCATCGAATACGCGCGAAGGGACCGCGCGGCGCGGTCTTCATCTCCGCAATCCAGGTTTTCCGATCGGCATCTGTTGGTGGCTCCGCAGCCGCAGCCGGCAAGGCCGACAGAAGAAGGGCACCATATACGAAGAGAGTCGCGAGAGAACGCATCACATCCTCGCGGGTATCGACCCCAAACCCTTCGTGCAAGCTAAAGAAGCTGCAACTGCACCGGTCGGCCAAGCGCCTCGTCGAAAGTCGTCCGAATCTCGGGCAGGATCGCATCGGCAATCGGCCGCATTAATTTCTCGAGGGCGTGGTTGCGATCGATATCGCGCGGGAAGGGCCGTCCCCGCAGAACCGGCTCGGGTCCGCGAGCCGTGATCACGTAACGGATGACGTTTCCGGCGTCCTTTCCGGCTTTGCGCGCCGCCTGCACATGCGGCGGAATCCCTTTGATGTAGCGGGAAAGGTCCCCCTTCCGCAGCCGCTTCGTATAGACACACTCCTGGTCCAGAGCACCCGATCGAACCTCCGCCACCAGATCCTTGAGCCAGGGCAATACGGGCTCTTCGCGGAACAGCCGCTCCAGCAGGCCACGCTGCAGGCGCCTTGAGAGCTCGGGCCAATCTCGCCGGACCGCCTCGAGACCAACGAGAAGAAGCTTGTCCTCACGCCAGCCAGCGTAGCGCTTCTTGCTCCCGGCCTGGCCACCACGGACACGCGGGAGGAAAAATTTTTCAAGCACGTATTCCAATTCCAGAACGAGCCGAGGTTCGACCCCGTATTGGTCTCGAACTCGCTGCGAAATCTGCTCCTCGACCGTCCCCCTCAACTCTTCCGCGAGCGCCGCGGGCGATTCCCCTGGCGCCGGACTCAGCTTGACGAAGACCGAGTCTGTATCGCCGTAGAGGACCTTCACCTCGAGAGCCTCGAAGACTTCCTGCGTCCACCGCAGAGTTTGCTGACCAAAGCCCGTGATCGCATTCGCGATCTCCGGGTCAGCGAATCGGCACCCCGGAGACGCCAGAACCCCGAAAAGGGAGTTCATCAGAACCTTGATGGCTTGGTCGCCGTGCCCGTCCCCGCGATCTTGCGCTTGTTTGCGGCTGGCCGCCAGGTCATCGAGCAGGTCGGGAAGAATAGCCGCGTCACGAGAGAAGCGCGCCCCGTTCGGTGCCTCCAGAGCGCCGTCCCCCGCGCAGGCAAAACCGAGAGGATCCAGGCCAAAAGTTCGCATCAGGCTGGGATAGAGACTCTTGAAGTCGAAGACCGCCACGTGCGAGTAGAGGCCTGGCAGCGAATCCAGAACAGCGCCTCCGGCGACTTTGCCCACCGGTGCGTTCCTGCGAACGCTGGGGGCCACGAAGCCACGACGTCGCAGTTCGGGGAGGTAGAGGCGATCAAACGACGCCACACTCGCACTCACTCGATCCAATGGCATGCCACAGAGTTGGCTGCGCTCCACCGCAAGATCCAGCAGACCTTCTTTCTCCAGAATCTCGACGACCAACCGCGCATCTTCGCGGTTGTAGGCGGCCAGAGCCTTGGGGTCTTCGCGGTAGAGGCGATGAATCTCTGCCCCTGCATCCGCAACCTCATGATCGATCAGCTTCCCCCGGCCCAAAACCGCATTTGCGACCGTATCGAGACGATAATCCGGCAACCGAAGCGCCTCGCGGACAAGGCCGATGCCATCGAGAACCACGCGCCCGGATATATCCACGCGGCCCTGCCGGGTGAAATTGGGGTCCTGTTGGAAGACCATTTCGCCGGGGACTCGACCCAATTCCAGGCGAACACCAAGCGCTTCGGCACGACGCGCCAGTACCCGAAGGTCGAAATCGACGACGTTCCAGCCCAACAAGATATCCGGGTCGATCGCACGAAGGCGTTCGGCGAGGCTTTGCAGGAGTGATTTTTCATCGGCCACGCGACGTGCCCGATGCACCCTTTTATCCGCGACGATATGCACCTCGTCGATATCCGCCCCGACCAGCGCGAAGGAGAGAATCTGTCCGGCATCCGGAGTCGTTTCAATATCCAACGAGAGCGAGACCAAGGCTGGGTCCGCCCGCGCCGGATGCAGTGTCGGGTTGTGGAAATACGCCAGACCACGTTCGGCTGCGACAGGCTCTTCCTCGATGCGAATCCCCGCGCGCAGGCCATGATCGATCAGATAGCGGTAGGGAAAGCGGAGATCGCCTTCCAGCGGGTGCGCGCCGACCTTCGCCAGGCGTTGCCGCCATCGGGGCAGCTCCGCGGGATCCTCAAATCCGATGCGTGCAACCTTCTGCCCTTCCAGGTCGACAAGACGGCCAACCTCAATTGTCAGGCCGTCGCGCCGTTTGAGCTTCTCGAGGTCGCGTGAGCGCAGAAAAAAATAAGGCCTGAAGCGATCGTCTTCGATCAAAAAGGGGCCGCCACCGTCCAGACGCCCAAATAGCCGCACCACCGGTACCCCGCCGCGAAGGCGATAGCTGGGTTGCAATATGATTCCGGTCGGCACGGACGTCAAAATTGGTCCGGGAAGGAGTGAAGATCAAGCGTCCCGATGGTTCTATCTCGGAATCTCGCGAATTCGGGGGTGTATCCATGCATAGAGGGAGCCCACGACCATCAGGCAGAAGTTCAAAAAGATCGGCCCGGAGGGACTTAGAGTGTAGAGATACCCCCCCAGCAAAGGCCCGATAATATTGCCGGTCACCCCCACGGCATTGAGTAAACCGGCCACCGCACCCTGCTCGTCCGCGGATACGGCCAGAGAGGATGCCGCGGCATTCCCCGGGCGGACCAGTCCGAGACCCAGCCCCAAAAAGGCCAGCCCCCCGAGATAAACCCAAAACGTTGTGCCCGCCCAAAGGAGTCCGAAGCCGATCGCGGCCGATCCAAGCCCCCCTCGAATCATACGTGCAGGTGCCGGACGGAAGCGCTGCACCAAGATCAGCTGAGAGACGAGACCCGCAAGCGCAAGCACCATGAAACCGATGCCGGCTGCCTGACCGGTTTCCTCCGAAGACAAATTCAGTTGATCCTGAAGAAAGAAGGCCAACGTAATCATCGTTACCGCACGGACGGCTTGCATGAAGATCTGCAAGAGAAAAAACGGTCGAATCCGGCGGTCAAGGAAGGCGAGTTTGGCTCGGGGAAGATCTCCGCGGGCCGCTCGGGGTTCCGAATCCGGAAGCCAGAAATAAATCACCAGGGCACTGATCACCGACAAGAATGCCGAGAAATAGATTGGCGCGAGCAGACCAAAAATAGCCAGCGCGGCACCGACCGCAGGCCCCAGGGTCTGGCCGACGCCAAAAGCGGCATTGATCAAGGCGACCCCAGCCGCGCGATCCTCGGGGCCGGTTCGATCCGCGACGAATGCCTGTGCCGCCGGTGGTGACGCCGATCCGATCGCACCAAAAACGCATCGAGCCGCGATCATCGCCGGCCAGGCAACAGCTGCGGTCAGAGCGCCCTCCAGAGTGGCGCCGATCACGCCCGCCAGCAAAATCATCGAAAGTCCGTATCCGAGCAAACCGATCAGGATCACCCGGCGGCGCCCCACGCGATCGCTCAAACGACCCCAGCCCGGGCTGGTGAATGCCCAGAAGACAGCGGACACGACGAAAATCGTCGAGACTTGCATCGAGGACAGACCGATCTCGCGAGCGGCCGGTGGCAGGATTGCAAACAACATCGCCTGCCCCATGCCCGTGCTCACCAGGCAGGGAAAAAGCAGGCGGAAAGCCCTGCGCGTTTCGCCTGTCATTCCACATCACCTTAACGCATCGGAGGCCGCCCGCACCCCTACCCGCGTCCCCACGCACTCGACCCAAATGATACGGGAACCCGGTCAATGCTTGAACGTCGCGCCCGGAGTGCCATAAGGGAACCGAGGACGGCCGGAGCTGGCCGCGACCGGAAGGAACCACGATGATCGATTTTGACCAATTCAATCTTGTTGATG
>DLYX01000431.1:0-664 GCA_003447545.1 Deltaproteobacteria bacterium
GTGACCTGAGCGGGAGTCTGAGCATTCCCGATTTTCCGATCGCCGGCGAATCGACCCAATTGATCTGGCAACAAGGGCAGCAGGGCTTTCTCATCAACGGATTCGATGGCCTTCTCGGCACACCTGACGAAGTTCCCTCGGCACCGCGAGAAACCACGACTGCCGGCAGCTTTGAAGTTCCCGGCAACACGTCTTTTCAGAGTGGCATCTCCGTGATGTCCGGCTGGGCCTGCGAGGCAGAATCGGTCACCATCGAGATCGACGGTGGCGCTCAGGTCGTGGCGACCGCCTACGGCACCGAGCGGGCGGATACCGAGGAGATCTGCGGGCATAGCGCGACGGGCTTCGGCGTCCTGTGGAATTACAATCTACTCGGACCAGGACAGCACGTCGCTGTAGCCAAAGTCGACGGCGTCGTTCTGGGCTCCTCGACCTTCTGGGTGACCGAGATCGACGGGGACAACGACGAAGGAAACGACAGGGATTTCCTGCGAGACCTCTCAGGTACATTCCCGATTGACGGCTTTCCCTCGGCCGAGCAAACAACCGAAGTCAGTTGGTCGACCGCGACGCAGAACTTTGTGGTAAGCGACGTGCGATCCAGCGACACCCCAGGGCCCACGCCGACGCCTGCTGTAGAGCCGACGCCGACGCCGACGCCGAC
>DLYX01000431.1:904-4635 GCA_003447545.1 Deltaproteobacteria bacterium
AACACCTACGCCGACACCTACGCCAACACCTACGCCAACGCCGACACCTACGCCGACGCCGACGCCGACGCCGACGCCGACCCCGACGCCGACCCCTGCCGAGACGCCGGGAAACACCTCCGCACCAACGCCAACGCCGGCAGAAACCCCGGCGCCCACTCCGCCAGCAGGCTTCTGTGGCGATGGCATCGTGGACTACGAACTGGGTGAGGAATGCGATACGGCCGGAACCCAATGCACTCCCGGGCCAGCCGGTGACGATTGCCGTTTCGAGAAGTTCGACTACTACGAGACCTGCGAGGATGCCTTCGGCGGCTGGGATGAAAACTCCGACTTTCCTTGCACCGGTGAATTGCTCTGCGGCAACGACTGCAAGATCGATGGCACCGCTTGCAGTTGTAACTGCGAGGAAGATTTCGACTGCCTGCTTCCCGACGACCACGAAATTCAATGTGGCTCGACCTATTGTACCCCTGAGGTCTGCAGCGAAGATGATCTGGATGGATGCGACTGCGAAATCTACGAGGCGTGTCAGCGCGGCAGCTGCGTCACCACCCCTGTTGATCCCGCAAGCGTCGAAGATCTCTGTTTCGGCGCGGACCCGGGCGATCCGACGTTCAAGCGTTGTGATTGGTGCGAAGTCTTCTAGGCGAAATGTCCGAGCCTGAGCCCCGCGACCGCCCGGCCCGACCGGCGATCGCGGGGCTGATCCTCGCCGCGGGAGCCTCAACACGTCTCGGAGAGCCGAAAGCAGCCGCGGTCGCTCACGGCAAAACCTTTGCCGCCCATGTCGCCCACGCCCTGCAAGCCGGTGGCGTCGGCTCAATTCTGGCGGCGATCGGCGCCCACGAAAAGACCACGAGGGCTGCGTTCGAGGAGATTACCGGCGTAGTCTGCTTGCGCGTCCTCCACCCCGAGGAAGGGGCGATTGCCTCCGTGCGACAAGGGCTTGAGGATCTTTCTCGGTCGGCCCAGCTGCGTGGCGTGATCGTGGCGCCGGTCGACCACCCGGCGATCCGCGCCTCGACAATCGTCGCGCTTTGTCGGGCCGCCAGCTCATCAAGCCGCCCAATCCTCGTACCCAGCTATGCCGCAAAACGCGGGCACCCGACCTACTTCGCTCGCGAAATTTGGTCGGAACTCGCGGCACCCGATCTGAGGCAGGGCGCTCGCTCGGTGGTGCGCCGGGACCCGGATCGGGTTCTCGAGGTCGCGGTTTCCGACCCCGGTGTGCTCCTGAATATCGATACCCCGGAGAGTCTGGCCCGATGGCGAAAAACGCCGATCGCGATCGCGGAGCGCTCTCCCTAAGCCCGCTACTTCAACGCGAGAGACGCTGACCGATGATCTGCGCCAGAATGGCGACCGCGATCTCGCCCGGTGTCTCTGCCCCGATCGAAAGCCCGATGGGTGCATGCAATGAAGCGAGCGCTTCCGCCGAGACTCCGGCCGCCTCGAGCTCTGCCACGATCCGACGCACGCGACGCCGGCTTCCGATCATGCCGAGATAACGCGAGGGCATCTCGGCGGCCACCGCGAGGCAGCGAGCGTCCATCCGATGGCCTCGTGTGACCAGCACAATATGCCGAGCCATGTGCGGTGGAAGCGTCCGCAGGTGCACCTCGGGGTCGCCGATTACGATCCGATCAACACCCGGCAGGCGCTCAGGGTGGGCAAACGTCGAGCGGTCCTCGAGGACCACCACGGAGAAGCCCGCCAGACTCGCCATCTGCGCCAGAGCGGCGCCTACATGCCCGGCACCGACCACCACCAATTCCGGGCGCGGCGACAGGCTCTCGACCCAAAACTGGCTTCCGGCCGCGCCCACCAGCAGTTCGCCTGAATTCCCCGCGGGCAGCTGGGCGTCGCCCAATGCGGCGACAAGCTCCGACTGCAAGGCGGTATCCCCCAGCGGACAGGCAAGTTCCGAGGCGCGATCGTCCACCTCCATCGGGCCCGCGCCATTGCCCAGCAGTGGGCACACAGCCCTTTGACTCACGCTCTCGGTCGCCTCGCCCGAGAGCAATGCCGCGGCAACACCCGGCGCACCGCGCGCGACGGTGGTTTGCGCAGCCGACAAGAAAGCGGTCGAGGCGTCGGGGGTAAATCGCTCGATCCAGATATCGAGAATGCCTCCGCAGATCGAATCACTCTCCCAGCCTTGATCTTCGAGAAGGTTGACCTCGACCAGTTCGGGCAGCCCGGTTGCGAGCACGCGCTGGGCGCGCGCGAAGACCTCGGCCTCTCCGCAACCGCCGCCGACGGTGCCCCAGGAGCCACCCAAGGGGTCAATCAGAAGACGGGCGCCCTTTTTCCGTGGGGTCGACCCCCGCGTCCGCACGACCGTTGCGAGAGCGAGTTGCCCCGCCCCCTCGATCCGGCCCACCAGGGCCCCGACAATTTCGGAAAAGGTGTCCAAGCTAGTTGAACTTAAACATGCCCACCTGCCTGCAGCGACCCGAATCTGTTTGCACGCCGGACCCCGGTACGCTTATGGGTCAACCACGCATCAAGGGGGGCTACACTTTGCAGGATATCCAATACTCAGCACCACAATCAGTCGAGGAAGCCGTTTCGCTCCTCGCGGCCGCCGGCAGCCAGGGGCGCGTGCTCGCAGGCGGAACCGACCTGCTCGTGCAACTTAAAAATGGTGCTCGGGGTATTCGTCATATCATCGACATCAAGCGCGTTGCCGGAATGGAAACTCTGCAACATACCGCCGATGGTGGGATGCGGATCGGCGCGGCAGTGTCTTGCGCCAGAATCGGCGAGGATCCGGTCGTCCAGTCGAACTACCCGGGGCTCCGCGAGGCCGCCATGCTGATTGGATCAGACCAGATTCAGAATCGCGCGACTCTGGCCGGCAATTTGTGCAATTCGTCTCCGGCCGCTGATACCGTGCCCGCCCTCGCCGCACTGAACACCAGCTGCGAGATTCAGGGTCCTGAGGGCTCGCGCATCATGGCCCTGGTGGACTTCGCCCGGGGGCCTGGCCAAAACCAGCTTGGCGAAGGTGAAATCCTGATCGCGCTGGAGGTTCCGGGACGCACCGGGCACTTTGCCGACGCCTATCAGCGGTTCATCCCACGCAACGAGATGGATATTGCCGTGGTTGGTGTGGGGGTCGCATTGGCGTTGAATTCCGCCGGCGAGTGCACCCAGGCGCGACTCGCACTCGGTGCCGTGGGGCCTCGG
Organism: Deltaproteobacteria bacterium; assembly: GCA_003447545.1. Classification (GTDB taxonomy): domain Bacteria; phylum Desulfobacterota; class Binatia; order UBA12015; family UBA12015; genus UBA12015. Next base: position 4,100 of record DLYX01000431.1, read on the forward strand.
GTCATCGAAGCAACCGAAGCCGCCACCCATCTACTTGGCTCGACTCTCGACGAAGAGACTCTCGAGCAAGCCGCCGAGATGGCGCGCGCTATCGCACAACCCATTTCCGACAAACGGGGACCCGCCGAATATCGGCGATCGCTCGTCGGCACTCTGACACGGCGTGTTGTGCGGACAGCCGCCGAACGGGCCCGAAACCATGAGGGGTCCTGAATGGCCACCAAGAATCACATCAGCACGACGATTAACGGGGAGAGCAAGGAGTTCCTCTGCGAACCACGCCAAACGCTCCTCGAAGTGCTCCGCGACGAATTGGACCTGAAGGGTGTGAAGGAAGGCTGTGGCACCGGTGACTGCGGTTCTTGCAGCGTCATGTTCGACAAAAGACTTGCCTGCTCTTGCCTGATTCTCGCTGTAGAAGCCGAGGGGCGCACCGTCGAAACGGTCGAGGGAATGGCTTCCGGGGAAACACTGCATCCCTTGCAGCGCCAATTTCTTGAACATGCCGCTCTCCAATGCGGCATCTGCACTCCCGG
>DLYX01000071.1 GCA_003447545.1 Deltaproteobacteria bacterium
CGGAGTCACTCGCATCGACCACGGGGCGGCCAAGGGCGGCGCTTCCCGACGCAAGAAGAAGCCCCTCATAAGGATCGAGCCTTCCTATATCGCGACGAAAACGAATTCCCCGCAGCTCGTTGGGCTCTGCCCAGCTGCTATCGCTCGCGGCCGTCCACACAACGAGGAAGACATCGTCGAGAGCAGCAACCGCCGGCGATTCCGAGGTCGCGATATCGAGCGGCACAACCGTTAAGTCGAGAACTTCCTCCGGACCCGGCTCCAGCCAGCCCACACGAAGGCTCGGGACGACCGCGAGAGGGCTTAGCGACGTGACCAGTCGATTCCACCAGACCGCCGCGACATCCGAGGAGCCACGAGCGTGCGATGCCGCGCCGAAACTGAGGTTGCCTGGCGGCGGGAACTCAAAGGGCCCGGGGACGCCAACAAGGGTCTCAATCCCCGCGTGTAGGTCTCCCGCACAACCGAAGACCTCACGGTAGGAAACGTGCACTCCGCTCCCGGCCAGATCGGGCGCGATCCCGAGGGGGCCTTGGATTACCATCCGGCAGAAACCGAACGGAACGTTCGAGGCGAGAGTTTTCTGGGAGACCGATATCTCTCCATCGGCCGGCAAAGCGAGGCCGTTGAAGAGTTGCACCAAGGCCCCGCCCTCGGCCGACTTCCTCCCGGTGATTCCGAGGTAGAAGGAGGTTCCGTTCTCCGTCAGGGTGGAAACATTGAACGTCGGCGCGGCGTCACCTGCGTCAGCCTGACTTACCCGGATTGGCTCAGGATCCGTGATCGTGCCATCGGCGCCGAATCTGCGCACCCGAGCTACCGAAGCACCTTCCAAGGAAACCCCACCGAAAGCAGCAAGGAAACTATCGCCTACTCCCTCGAGTTGAACCTCTGGGCTACCCTCGTGACAGGCAAGGAGCTGACCGATGCCATCATCAGCGCAGGAAGCGAAGTTACAATCCGCGGCGCAAGTCGTTCCGTTCGGTGGGTCGCACGCTTCTCCGAGATCGAGAACCCCATTGCCACACCCAGGAGCAGGCGCACATCCTCCGACGACACATGCCTCTTCGAGATGAGAATGTGGACTGACACAAGTCGCAACACCGGCGCCAGAATCGCACCTGCCGATACGCCGAGGCGTGGCACGTGTTTCGCCCCTTGCGTTCGTCCGGCAACAGATTTCTCGGCCCGGCAACCCACAAATCGCTCGGTACTCGAGTCGTTTCGCTAGCTGGTAACACGGGCGCGAAACACTCCCTTCGGTCACCAAACCGCGCAACGTGGTTTTCACGCACTTCTTCCACGCGTGACGGCTCTCGGCCAAGGCACAATCGCATTGCGATCGGACCGCCAGTCGCGCCGCCTCCACGCTTGCAGCGTCAGCCTCCACTGAATCACAAATCCCAGCAAGAACCGATCGGGGTGCACAGAAGAGAATAAGAAGGAGAACACCGGTGCCCCCGACGATAGCGATCAAATTTGTTTTTCGCACCCACTCAGCGTCTAATCGTTATATAGGCGAGTCAAATGTTTTCGGCTCGACCGTAGGAAACATGAAGGCCCTTTTGCCCCAGCGGCGCTCTATTCGTCCAGCCTATTCCTGCCACTGGCAGTCTCCGACTCGCCTTCCCGCCCGTGGCGGAGCCGCTGGGCGGCAGGGCTGTGGCCACGTTGGGCACCACCCAACCGTTTTTGATGCGATTCAATAAGCCCAATCTGTGGACAGGTCGGGAGAGAGGGAATTGAGAGTTTCCGTATCCTCTTGGAGGAATCGGACAAACTCACGTGGCATAGAGAACTGGTCTCGGTCATAGTCTCCAGGGTTTGCGGTCGGGAATAGCTCAGGATTCAGTCCACCTCCTAGACCTAGAAATTCGCTCAACCTTGCCGCTTCACTCGAGGTGCGCTCCACGAAGAGCTTCTCGTAGTTCAAGACTAGTATCTGAGATGCATCGAACTTATCGAACCACTTCTGCAACTGCCTTCCATAACAACCCCGGGAAAGGTAGCTGAAATGTGTTGCGCGATACGAGATCCGTCGAGAGGATGCCCAGACTTCGGAGGCACCATAAAGGTCCCCCAGCCGCGACTCTTCTAGCCTTAGCGCATCAAGGAAGCCGTGATGCTCTCTGCCCTTTCTCCGTTGGTGGTTATAGTGCGAGATTGCCCTTTCGGCTGGATTCCTCAAGACAAATACAAATCGGGCTTGCGGAATTGTCTGGAGCGCTCGTTCGGCTGCGGTCGGGTGGAACAGGTAGTTGGGCGTCGATTCTACAAATCGCAATGAATTAGCTGACGGGAACATTGATGCGTAAAAGAAATTGCCAAAATAAAATCTGTCCAGATAGTGAACTTCCTTCGTCGTCGCCCCCGCAAAACCGGGGCTTTCCGCAATAATCCTGTGTAGACTACTGGTACCCGATTTCTGTGCCCCTCCCACAACCACATCGGGCAAAGAGCCGGCAATGCCCGACCGAATGTTCATTATCGATAGGCGCCTCAGTAACTCTTTCAGGAACTCCGACGACTATGCCACGTTATCTCGAAACATAGTTAAACTTCCCCGCCAGCGGGTGCACTCGGAACCAGGAAAAACTAGAGCCTTCTAGCGTAACCCCAGCACGCAAAAAAATTTGAAGAATCTAAAACCATCGCAGATCCCGCCATTAACGGACGCGATCCGTAATTCTTACTGAATCAAGCAGATAGTGCATAATAAGTCGCGGATCTGGCTGCGGCCACCCGCCCCCTCTGCCGCTGACTAGTCGGCTAATCCGGCTTCCACTCGGACACATCCTCCACCGACAACCCCAGAGCATGGGCCAACCGCAGGGCTGTGGCCACGTTCGGGACCACTCGACCGTTTTTGATGCGATTCAAATGCCCGGTGTCCAGATCGGTGGCTGCGGCAAGTTCACTTTCGGCAATCGCACGGGACAGTAGGCAACAGCGAGGTTGAATCGAACAGTCGGATGCGTTGCTGGTTGACCATCTCCTCATCGCTCAGAGCCTCCAAAGATCTCAATTCAAGCAAGGGAGCCAGGGTGAGAGCCGGAAGGCCCGGAGGTTCGATGGAATCGAGGTCCCAGCCGG
>DLYX01000346.1:0-466 GCA_003447545.1 Deltaproteobacteria bacterium
TAGCGAACCAGATTGAACCCGTAACGAATTGCGATTCTCTCGGCGTCGCTTTCGTCGATCGCAGGCAGGCGAAGAGGATCCACCTTTGCCTCGTTGGAGACGTTTACCCCATGCAGAATCAGGGCTCGCCCCTGCTCATCGGTAATATAGCGCGGGGAAGGATCAAATCCGTCCGCATCCCCCGAAGAACTCCCGCTGCAAGCCGCGAAGAACAGACCGCAGACCACAGCCGGCAAATTCAAATTTTTCCTCATGGCGGCGATAGTACAACATCCAATCGCCGCATGGGAGACTCGCCAGCGATTTCACTACGATTGGAACCTTAGCCGGAGACGTCCCACTGGGTCGGGACCCGGGGGTCCGGCTGATAGCTGCAATAGGTCCCCGTGCGAATGGCCGAGTCCAGATGCTGCCCCAGAGCCTCGTGGCCGGCTCGAATGGACAGTAGGAAACATGAAGGCCCTTT
>DLYX01000346.1:761-2700 GCA_003447545.1 Deltaproteobacteria bacterium
GTAGGAAACATGAAGGCCCTTTTGCCTCAAACGCCCTCGCTCGGTCAATCCGAATCTTGCCCGGATCCTGTCCCATCGGGCAGTCGCCCACTCCCCTTCACGCCGGTCGGGGAGTCGCTGGGCGGCGCCCTGAATGCCCGCCAAAGCCGCGAGGCCACGGCGACGATGCCGGCCGCGGCCAGCGGCACCAGGACAAATTCCATCTCGCCGCGATAACGCGCCTGTCCCACGTGGGTCAACCCGTAGACCACCGAGTAGACGACAAAGAAGCTCGCGAGAACGGCTCCGTATTCTCGGGGCAGCCCGGCACCCACAAGGCCTGCCGCTGCCAGAAGCACAAGGAGCGACCAATACCCGGCATGCAGAATTCTGAACTGAACCGCCTCTCCCCCCAGGCTGTGGCGCACCAGGTTGGCTGGCGCGATCGTCCAGAACCACACAATCTTCTGCCCCGTCCTGACGAAGAAAGCCGACGGGTCCGACCGAATGAACTCCATGCCCTCTGCCTGCATCGCCCCGAAGAGTTCCATTTCGGAAAGTTGCTCGCGATAGGCAAAACACTTGGGCGGAAAGGCCGAAGTGATTTCTTCGCGCCCGCCCGGAGCCCACGAGGACCCCGTGGCGTTGGGGTTATTCCCCATCCAGAACTCCTTACCAAAACTGTTTTTCACAGGGACAATTGTTCCATGGATGTCGAAGTTGCGCAGAGTCCAGGGGAGCAGCACCAGAACCGTGGCGAATCCGGCCATCAGCATCCGGCCCGCAGCCATCCGATTGCCCCGAACCAGAGCAACAACCCAGAGGATTCCGACAAGGATCCCGAGCGCGGCCAGAATCATCGGCTGAAAGAGCCCGGCCAAACCCGTCAACAGACCCACCGCCAGGACCAGCCCCCGCGGCGACTCGGCGCGAAGGCGAATCCATCCGGCGACCACCCAAGGGAAAAAGCTCATGGCAAGGGCGACCTGGCTGATACGCGTCGGGTACCAGGCAAAAAGTGGCAACCCGCAAACCATCCATTTTGCGACCACGCCCGCTTGCCGACCGAACCAACGCTCGGCAAGCCAACCCAGCGGGTAGACAACCGAACTCACAGCCAGAGCCTGGAGAATCGAGATCAGCAAGTAGGACGGCCAGCCGTTGCCCAAAAGCTTCCAAACCCCAACCAGCAGGTAAGGATAACCCGGGGCTTGCCACGAGGTCGGCTCCAACCGCCCCGTGATGCCCATCACGAAACCACGGCCTTCGACAACCGAGGTCGCAATCTCGCCATTCTCCCACAGAGTCGGTCCACGGTAATGTCCGACGAGCAGGATGACGCCAAGACGCCCGAGGAACCCGACAAGAAAGGGAAGATGTGGGTGTTGATAGAGTCGCTCAATCATGGGCACACTCGATCGAGCCTCCAAGGCCGCACGATGCGGTTCGGACGGTAGACGATATCAAGGGCCCTTTCTGCCTCAACGGCCCCGTATGGGTCAAACCGAACCCTGCCACCGGGCAGACTCCCGCTCCCCTTTTCGCCCGAGGCGGAGTCCCACCACTCAGTAGGAAACATGAAGGCCCTTTTTGCCCCAGCGGCGCTCTATTCGTCAAGCCGAATCCTGCCACTGGCAGTCTCCGACTCGCCTTCCCGCCCGTGGCGGAGCCGCTGGGCGGCTACAGAGGTGGCTTGGTTAGCACTGTCTGCTTTGCGATGTAGGGTGGATGCTCGTTTAGTAACCCAGTTGTCACCATAAATAGATGATATCCAAACGCGCAAAATCACCTCCAGCACTGCCCCCGGCTGGCGGCGAGGCTTTTGGCCAAAAGCTCGAATGTATAGTGCCGTATTGGACTGGTTCAGTGAGATGGCCAATAGCCCGGGGTCGAACACATCAACCAGGCCAAGTGCCTGGTCATCGCCAATGCGCTTGCTGACGGCATCATCAAATCGCCC
>DLYX01000085.1 GCA_003447545.1 Deltaproteobacteria bacterium
GACACACAGGCCCCCGGCCTCGAAACGGCAATGGAAGCCGTCTACCAGTGGAATTACGGTTCCGAGGTAGAAGAGCTGCGGCGCCTTTATATCAAGGCTGCCGAAAACCAATGGATTTCCGAGCGAGACCTCGACTGGGATCGGGAAATTGACCACGAGCTTTTTCAGACGACGCCTCTGGGGTTCGGGATCCCGTTCGAGAAATGTTCCTATTGGCAGTCTCTGCACGAGGATGTCCGCTGGGAGGTGATGCGCCGGACAGCATCCTTCCGACTGAGCAACTTTTTGCACGGAGAGCAGGGGGCACTTCTGGTGGCCTCGCAGTTGGTCAACTGCGTGCCGCATACCGACGCGAAGTTCTACGCCGCAACCCAGACCATGGACGAGGCACGACACGTCGAGGTCTTCTCGCGCTACATTGAAAAACTGGATGAAGTGCAACCGGTCGCCAAGCCACTCAAGCAGATTCTGGATGCAACGCTCTCGACCGGGGATTGGTTGGAGAAATTAGTCGGCATGCAGATCGTGATCGAGGGACTCGCTCTGCACAGCTTCAAGGAGATGAGGAACCTCACCCAGGAGCCTTTGCTCAAGGATCTGTTGACCTATGTCGCGCGCGACGAGGCCCGACACCATGCCTATGGGGTTCTCTATGTCTCGCAGGCGGTTCCGTTGCTCACAAAAGAAAAGCGCGAATCTCTGGAAGACTTCGCCCTCAGCTGTGCGTCGGCGCTGGTCGATCGGCGTAACGATGCGACGCTCGCGACCGAAGTTTTCGCGCTCTGGCAGGCCGCGGGTGTCGATCTCGAGGCGTTATTGGAATCGGTGCGCAAGGAAGTGCCTGCGGGCCCTTCGCTCGACGAGAAGGGCAACCGCAAGTTCGGCGCGATTCAGGGGTTTGTGATTCCGACGCTGAAGAGATTGAACCTCTTCGGCGAGCGGGTCGCTCGTGATTTCCATCAGGTGCTTGCCGCCAACCTTCAAAGGAACCTCGCCGGCGACACCTACGAGGAGTTCATCACCAACCTTCCTGATTTGCCGGAAGATACCAGTCGGTGGGCCCTTGAGGAGATTGGATCTACGGCACCGCATTAAGGGCCACGGTATCCCGTTGCTTCATCAGGCGTCGGGTGCCGGTGTGTCGGTGAGGCCGAGAGCGCCCAAATCGATCTCGGTCAGGCTGTCGACAATCAGATCGGCATGTTCGAGTTTACCGCGATCCATACCGGTGTGCGGGACAGCGAGGGTCTGGGCCCCGGCCGCAGCGCCGGCGGTGACTCCGGCAGGTGAGTCCTCGATCACGAGAGCTTTCGTCGGATCCGCCTCAATCGCGGCGGCTGCGAGCAGGAAGATATCGGGTGCGGGTTTTCCTTTGCCGATCCTGGAATCGTCACCTGTGATGATGGCATCGAAGAGGGAGAACCAGGCCGCGTGGTGTCCTGTTTTTCTCTCGAAGAATTTGCGCGGCGAGCTGGTCGCGACCGCAATGGGTACCCCTGCCTCGTGAAGGGCCCGTGTGAGTTCTTCAGCTCCGGGGAGCGCCTTGGCGGATCCCATTCGCTCGAGAAGATGCTCTTCGCGGTCGGCTAGATAGTCCGCAGGAGAGATCGGCAAATCGAGGGCCTCAACGAGGTAGGTGGCAGCCTCGATCGCGGGTCGACCGACCATATGAGATTTGATGGACCAGTCGAAAGTCTTGCCCCACTGAGCGACGTAATCCTGGGTGACCTCGGTGTAGATCGTTTCCGTATCCAGCAGGATGCCATCCATATCGAAGAGAACGGCGTGAATTGGGCGAGGGAATCTCATGGCTGCATTCTAATGGAAGCTGGCCGAAGTGCACCCGCAGGTCCCCGAACCCTCGTCCAGCTCTTGCCGGGGTTTCGGGGTCTGCGGTGATGCATCGGGGTTCGTGATCCCCGGCCGCCAAAGTTTCAGAAGCAGGCGTTGATCAGGAGGGTATCGGCAGCAGCAACATTCCCGGAGGCCGGAGCGCCGGCCTCAATCCAATCGCCCAACGCCTGAAGACAATCGGAGCTGACCGGGTCAGCGTAGGGCATTCCGGCTCCGCCCGGGTTTGCATATGCACCGCCGAGGGTTCGAGCGGCGATCTTCCGGAAGATGTAGCTGTCGTCACGGGTCACCCCCGGATCGATCCGGAGCGGCACGACGGCCTGGGGGTTGAACGAGTCGATGTTGACCAGATTCCCCAGAGAAACTCCGGTTTCCAGCCCCAGATTTCCCTGCTCGGACCCGCTGCCATGGCAACCGGCGAGGGCACAGCCGGGATTGAAGATCTTGTCCTGAATTGTCTCGAAGGTACTGGGGACCACTGGCTCGAAAAGACAGTTCTGGTTGCATCCGTCGGCGCCGGCCGCCGTGCCCGAGTCACATTCCTCGCCGCTTTCCACGCGGCCGTTGCCGCAGATCGCATCAGCGCAGGTGCCCGGCGCGTCGAAGTCCTTGACCAGGAAGAAGCCGGCCGGATCATTCTTTTTCACGTCCCCGGTCGAGCCATCCCATGTCGCGCAATATTGGTCGTCTCCAATATAGAGGTCAAGATGAGTAGCGGTAAGCGAACCACTCGGAACGCCGGTCCAGGCCGCACCTTTGGCGAGAATCTTGAGAAGGCCGCCCTTGGCACCGGGTTTGATCAACAAGACCTTCACGCCACCTTCGGTCGCGTCCCGATCGCTGTATTTCCAACCGCTGCTCCCGGCGGGCTTACCGAGACCTTTCCATAAATTGCTGTCGAGATTGATGGCATCCGTGCGGCCGGCACTATCGCTGGTCTCCCAACGGAGCAGCAGTGTCGTGTCGACTGTGGGGTCCGGAATGGCCTGAATGTCGGGCTGTTTGACTGCCTTGAAGAGAAAAAGGTTTTTTGAGGGGCCCTTGTCCGTCTTGAGTTTCAGAAGTTTGCCGTCGATCGGTCGTGGGTCTGCCAGAGCGGTGCCTGCCCCGAGCAATCCGGCCAAAACAGCGATGGTCCCAAGCTTGAAAAAATCCGTGCGCATACACCCCCCCTTTGCGGAGCATTGAACTTGCTCCGTGATCTCTGACGAAACTATCCACCCCGAATTCGGCTTGGGTCAAGAGAAAGCTTCGTTTGCGGAAGATAAAGCTCGGGATCAGCGGCGTGCCGTGTCCGAGGACATGGCAAATGGGCAGAGTTTGTTCCCGGCAGGATCTCTCGGGTAAGGAAAGAGATATGGGACTTTTACAAAGGGGAAAAAGCCTGAGCGGCCTGGTGGTCGTGATGCTCGTGTTGGGCATCAGTACGCCGGCATCGGCTCGATTGGTGAACCGCGTCATCGCGGTGGTCGACGGCTTTCCGATTACACTCTACCAATATGAACAGTATATTGTTCACAATACGGGTGGCCAGAAACTGGGGGCACTCAGC
>DLYX01000331.1:0-6913 GCA_003447545.1 Deltaproteobacteria bacterium
GCCAGGTAGCACGGGTCGTGCATCGTCAGTTTCTTGCCAAGGAAGTCCTTGTCGAGGTGGATACGGCCGGCTTCGAGCAACTCGTCAATATATTGGGTCGTATGGACCACCTCGAAGTGGCCTCCCAAATCCGGATACTCGTTCTTGATCGTGTTGAAGCAATGAGGGCATTGCGTGACGATCCGTTTGAATTTGTAACGGTTCAGCGTCTCGACGTTCATGGACGCCAACGAGAAGTAGAGATATTCGTTGCCGAGACGGCGAGCAGGTTCGCCTGTGCACTGCTCTTCCATGCCCAGAATGCCGAATTTCACATCGGCTTCCTGCATGATTTTGACCAGCGAGGTCGAAGTTTTCTGGTTGCGATCATCGAAGGAGCCGGCACAACCAACCCAGTAGAGAATCTCGACTTCTTCGTCCTCGCCGATTTCGGCCATTTGCTGGACACCGAGGTCGTCAGCCCATTTCGCGCGTTGATCAGCGGCGATCCCCCAAGGGTTGGCTTGTCGCTCCGTTCCCTGGAAGGACGACTGGAGGTCTCCGGGGAATTCCGCCCGCATCAGCACGCCGTTGCGTCGCATATCGACGATACGCTGGATATGTTCGATGCCCACGGGGCAGCCTTCTTCGCACCAGCCGCAGGTCGTGCATCCCCAGACGACTTCCTGAGTAGCGACATCGTTGATCATGTCGGCGTTCTGGAGCCACGCGGCGTCGTGCTCGCCGTCCATCAGGGGGGTGGAGCGCTCGCCGAGTTCGTTCAGTGCAATATCGCCACCTTCGCCACCTGTATTGGCATCGGCATCTCCGGAGGTATCTTTCTGGGCCCAGCGCGAGAATTGGGATTGCAGGAAGGAGAGGCCGTGTCGTGCGGTGACCTGCTCACGCTGCTCGATCACCAGATGCTTGGGATTGAGCGATTTTTGAGTGTTCACCGTCGGGCAGTTGAGGGTGCAGCGACCGCATTCGAGGCAGGCCGCCATGTCCAGGATCTGTTTCCAGCTGTAGTCTTCCGGTTTTTCCGCGCCAAAGCTTTCGGCGGTTTCGAAGTCATCAACCGGGGTCAGACGCAGGCCGGGATCGAGTTTCTTGAAAAAGAGGTTGATCGGCCCAAGGAACATATGGCGCAACTTGGTCGACACCATCGAATAGAGGAAGGCGAAAACAATCGCGAGATGGATCCACCAGATCGAGTAGTGGAACGCTGTTCCCGTTCCCATGGCACGAAAGCCCTTCGAGAACATGATGCCGACATAGGCCAGCCCGGCAGAGCTCTCGGGCTGGGCGACCATGCGGGCGCCTTCGAGCATGAAGCCCGTAAAGCCGATCAGGAAAAGCATGATCAGCGGGAAGCCGTAGCCACCTTCGTTCTCGAAGGTTCCGACCATTTTTTCGGGCTGTTCGAGGGCTCGCGGCGGTGCCACGTAGCGGCGGTACATGAAGATGCCCGAGCTGACACAGAGTCCAACGCCGGCGGTGTCCATCATCAGCTTGTATACGCCGTAAAAGGCGCCGTTATAGAAATCCAGAGGCGTGTCGAACTGAACGGTGACGAGCGATGTTCCGAGGAAAAGAATCACGAAGGAGACAAAAAGGACTTGGTGGTTGATGCCGAGGGGTTCGCGCACCACGCGTCCCTGCCCGATACCCTCAAATAGAGCTCTCTGAATTCGCTCCGGAATCCGGTCCAGGCGATTCTCCGGTTGTCCGCGGGACACAATGTAGCCCCAGCGCACCAGGGGATAGATGATGGTGATCCCCCAGAGGAGGAACAGGAGAAAAGGCAATCCAAGGTTCAGGAATCCAAGGATATGGATGAAGTGGTCGGTGAAAGCTTGCGGTGCACCTTCGCCGATCTGGCGCGTCCCAGTCAGACTCAATTCATCATTCATGCTGTCAATATCCCCCGTGTTCGGCTGTCGTCCGAATTTGGCATAAGTCTACCGTGTTCCTGCCGTGAGCGCACGCCAGTCGACGGAATCGAGCTTATTCTTGGGGTACGAGGTCGTTGAGGTGGCCTTCGGCCAGAAGTTTCTCCAGAAAATCCGATTCGTAGGCCTCCTCGGGTGTGGCTCGAACCAGACCATCGAGAACCTCGGCGTCCTTGCCGACCAGAATGCGCCATTTTTCGGCCCGAATCCCGTCGAGGATGATATTCGCCGCGCTGGCCGCGGTGGTGGGCGCCTTTTCCTGGAAATCGAGCATCCGTTGATGGACAAATGCCTTGAGGTCCGAATCCGAGATGGCCGAGGCATCAATACCCCGCTGATGAATCATCGCGCGCATGTCGGTGAGTTCGTCGGCCGTCATTTGCTCAGGCGTCCCGTGGCCGAGAATTCGCCGTGAGTTCATCATGATGGCGGTTCCGATATGGCCCGGCATGACCACGGCACATTTGACGTGTGGTGCATTCATGCGGAGATCGGTGACCAGAGCCTCGGTGAAGCCTTTCACTGCAAATTTGGCGGTCGCGTAGGCTGAGTGGGGGACGTTGGGGCCGAGAGCCGCCCAGAAACCGTTAATGCTGCTGGTGTTGACCAGGTAGCCGTCCTCGCTCGCGACCAAGGCCGGGAGGAAAGTGCGGGTGCCGTAATATACCCCCAACCAATTGACGTTGAAGACGCGTTCCCATTCGTCGCGATCGCCGTCGACCAGACTGGCGACGCCTCCGATCCCGGCATTATTGAAGACGAGATTGACGTGATCTGTCTGATGCTCGGCCAGCGCAGCGTTGCGAAAGGCAACCAGATCGTCCTCGCTGGATACATCCGCCCGGTGTGTGGTGACCCGAAGGCCGTCCGCGCCACCGCCGCGGCAGAGTTCAGCGGTTTCTTCGATATTCTCCGGATGGATATCGCAGAGCGCGAGGTGGCAACCCTCGGCCGCCAGCTGCACCGCGAGTTCTCGGCCCATTCCGGTTCCGGCACCTGTAATCACCGCAATTTTGTTCTGGAAATTTTTCATCGAAGACTCCTTTTTGGGGCAGACGAAACCGAGTGATCGGGCCGGCCGATTTTCAACGAATTGCCGGTCGAACCTGACGGCTGCCGACTCTCGAGTCTTATCCTTTATGACAGCGATCCGCGATGTTTGGAGCCATTGACCAAGGTGTTAAGAAAAACGAACCATGAGTAGATCTTCGATTGCTGGTCGTATTCTCCGTGTCGTTGGGGGAGTACTTTTGTTGTTGGTCGGAGCTGCTGCCTTCATCTTGCTTCCGCCGGGAGAAGACCAGCCTGTGGGCTCGATCTCTCTGCAGCCGCGAACGACAGCGCGCGGGGATGCGAACGCGGTTTCGGACAGCAAGCAGATTCTGTTTGGCGACCTGCACGTGCACACGACCTATTCGCTGGACGCATTTTTCACTTCGATGCCCCTGCTGAGCGGCGAAGGAGCGCATCCCCCGGCGGATGCCTGCGATTACGCCCGACATTGCGCGGCCTTGGATTTCTACGCGATCACGGATCATGCACAGGAATTGACTCCCGAGCATTGGGCCCTCGAGAAGGAGGCCAATCGGCAATGCAATGCGGTGGGCCAGACCGCGGATGGTGGACAGGATCTCGTCGTCTTTCACGGGTTTGAATGGACGCAGATCGGTCGGACCCCGGATCAGCATTATGGTCACAAGAATGTCATTTTTCGCGGTCTCGGTGAGGACGAGGTGACGCCTCGGCCCATTACGGCGCTCGGCGGCCCCGAGGTGGTCAATCCATGGCTGACGATCGCGCCCGTCATGTCGGGCGCAGGCCTGATCGATCCCCTGAATCGGGAGACCTATAGCCAGTTCAAGTGGATGTTCGATCAGCTGCAGCAAGTCCCGGATTGTGATTCGGGAAAGCCCAGCCGCGAACTACCGCTGGATTGCCGGGAGCATGCGCCAACGCCGGATATCCTCTTCGAGAAGCTCGATGAGTGGGACTATGATGCCATGGTCATCCCGCACGGAACTGCCTGGGGGAGCTATAGCCCCCCGGGGACGAATCTTGCCAAGCAATTGAGCGGCGGCATGCATGATCCCGACCGGCAGAAATTGATCGAAATCTATTCCGGCCACGGCAATTCCGAGCAATACAAGGACTGGCGAGAATTCACGCTGGGCGAGGACGGAGAGCGGATCTGTCCGGAAGAAACAGACGCTTATTTGCCGTGCTGCCGTCGTGCCGGCCAGATCATGCGAAGCCGCTGTGGCGATCTGCCCGCGGCCGAATGCGAGCGTCGAGTCGATCTGGCAGTCGAATATGCTCTGGCTGCGGGGATTGCCTTTGACGGGATCTTCCCGGATACCGGAGCCGAGGAATGGCTCGATTGTGGCCAGGCGCGTTCGGGTTTCAAGCCGGATTATAGTCTCCGGCCCCTCGGGACAGCGCAATACGGTCTAGCTCTTTCGCCAGGTGGGACCGATCGCAGGGATCGTTTTCGCTGGGGTTTTATTGGCTCCAGCGACAGTCATAGTGGTCGCGCCAGCACGGGCTTCAAGCAGGATGGTCCAAAACGGGGGCGCACCGATATGGTCGGTCCGCGCAATGATTTTTACGCGGCCTTGCTCCGCCCTCGGAGCGAGATGGAAGATCCGCGGATGCCCGTGGAGTCAACCTCGGGGTTCGCCGGTGCCCTGGCAGTCGAGCGAACCGGGAGCTTTCTCTATCCCGGGGGTGTTGTTGCGGTTCACGCAAATGAGCACTCCCGTCAGGGCATATGGGACGCCCTCGAGCGCCGCGAAACCTATGCGACCAGCGGCCCGAGGATCCTCCTGTGGTTTGATTTACTCATGGCCAACGGTCCCGAGTTGCCCATGGGTTCGATTGTGAAAACGAATGTCGCGCCACGGTTCCGGGTTCGTGCGATGGGGGCGCCGCGTCAGGCGCCAGGTTGTCCGGAGGAGACGATCACGGCGCTCGCACCCGAACGAATCGCCAAACTCTGTATGGGCGAGTGTTACTACCCCACCGACGAGAGGCATTCGATAACGGGAGTTGAGGTGGTTCGTGTTCGCCCGCAGACCTCTCCCGGGGAGGATATTGGCGGGTTGATCGAGGATCCATGGCAGACGATCCCTTGTCCGGAGGCTGGCGATACCTGTGTGGTGGAGTTTACGGATGAGGATTTCACGAAGGGGAAGCGAGATGCCGTCTACTATGTGCGGGTGCTTCAGGAACCGACGGAAGCGATCAATGCCGATAACCTCCGCACTCAATTTGATGCCGCGGGAAAACCCGTTGCGGTACAGCCCTGCGGGGTCGGTGCGGTCTCTGCTCCGGGCGATGATTGCATGGCGGAAGCCGCCGAGCGCGCCTGGTCGTCGCCGATCTTTGTCGACTACGCAGCAGGGGCGCCGGTCGCTCTCGCTGGTTCGGATGGAGCGCAGGAGGCAGGACTGTGAAACGTCTCAGGCAGGACCGCGGCAGGACCGCGACAGGACCGCTACAGAACTCAAGGTGCCGGCCGACGACTTGGATGGAGGCCGCGCGGGGGAAGAAGCAGGTCATCCTGATCCGGGGGATCGCCGTTCTGGCGGCGCTGCAGGACGCGCTCCTGCTCCCGCATAATCAGATGCCGAAGAAAGGCGTTCGGGGAGGCATACCCTCTTCGCTGCACCTCCAGATCCAGCCAATTCTTGAGAGTTTGGGGGAGCGAGATATGAAGAGTGCGCCGCATCGGGTCTGCCAGGTGTCACTTTTGTCGAATCGCCAAGCGCTGTCATTGCACGCAGAACAATTTCTTCAATGCAGGGTCTCGGTGTGCCGCCATCTGCGAGGGTTTGCTCTTGAGGGAAATGAAGTCGTATGAACAGCGATGCTTAGCCATCAGGAAATCTCCGACAGTTTGGAAATTCAGGACCTTCTCTATCGTTACTCCGAGTTGATCGACGGCAAGAAGATCGACACTCTGCGAGAAGATGTCTTCACCGAAGATGCCTTTATCGATTACAGCGCTCTGGGCGGCAGCAAGGGCGACCTCGAAAGCACCCTGGCGTTTCTGAACAAGGTGATGACGCCGTCGATGTTTCCGAATACCCAACACCTTGTTGCGAATATGCAGCTTCGGATCGCGGGCGATCAGGCGACCGGAAGGATTATGTGTCTCAACCCACAGGAAATGCTCATCAAGGAAGACACCAGAGTCTTCTTTTGTGGCCTCTGGTATATCGACGAGTATCGCCGAACCTCGGCGGGTTGGCGGATCTCCCGACGCGAGGAAGAGAAGAGTTGGGTGCATAATACCCCCGACTTCATGAATATCTAAGCCGGGTGCGACGGCTCGGGGGCCAGCCTTTGCTGGCTGCCGTCGATCAGGACATCAGGTTTTTGACGTCCTGATCGAGGGTTTCACGAATGCGGGCCATGGCGGCGGCGCGAATGCGCTGCTTGGTCCCGTTCATGCCCCGCAGTGTGATCTCTGCGGCCAGCCTCGCGGCCTCGGCAATCGTCGCATCACCGACTTCTTCTGCGGGAACCGTGCGATCGAGGTAGCCGACGGCGCAGGCCTTTTCGGGGTCGTAAATCTCCGCGAGGATGGCGGCATCGGTCAGATGGCGCGGGTCGAGCCGCTCGCGACAGAGCTCCGTGGCGAATACCGGCAGGGACATTCCGATTTTGGATTCGTTCAGGCCGATTTTGAAGTTTCCTGCCGCTCCGACCCTTCGATCACAGCCGAGGATGAACATGGCCCCCATGGCCAGAGCATGGCCCGTGACAGCGACCAGCGTCGGACGAGGGAAGCCGTAGATGCGCAAAACAAGCTCGGCGCCTGCCTTGACCATCGCCTCGGCGGCTGCCGGTCCCCCTTCTTTCATGATTCCCAAATCAAAGCCGCCGGAGAAGCGCCCCGGACGCCCGGCGAAGACAACGGCCTTGGCTTCCTGCTCCGCGCGGTCCAAAGCGCCGTCGATGGCGGCGCTCATGGCGGGGGG
>DLYX01000331.1:7226-8145 GCA_003447545.1 Deltaproteobacteria bacterium
CTGGCGGGCGAAAAAACATTCGCCTTGCCATCGTCGAGCGAAATGATGGCAACGCCATCGCGAAGTTCGTATTGGATCAAGGTATTCTCGGACATGGCGGGATCATAGATCGCCATACGCGAAACGCAAAGAGGGGGATGCCCGAACCGGACATCCCCCTCTCTGGACACGCTTGTATTTTCTGACGGATCAGGCCGATTTCACCTTGTCGACAGCTGTGACCATTTCGGGAACAGCCGTGAAAAGATCCGCGACCAGACCGTAGTCCGAGACGCTGAAGATCGGGGCATCCGGATCCTTGTTGATCGCCACGATTACTTTGGAGTCCTTCATGCCGGCCAGATGCTGGATCGCGCCCGAGATGCCGACAGCGACGTAGAGCTGCGGCGCCACGACTTTGCCGGTCTGACCCACCTGGAGGTCGTTGGGCACAAACCCGGCGTCCACGGCTGCCCGGGAAGCGCCCATCGCCGCGCCCATGGCGTCGACCAAGGGTTCGAGGACTTCAACGAAGTTCTCGCCAGACTTCAGGCCACGGCCTCCCGACACCACGATATCGGCGTCTGCCAACTGCGGTCGATCGCTTTTTGTCTCCTCGAAGGAAACAAAACGCGTCTTCGAAGCGGCATCTGCTGCCAATTCGACTTTTTCGACGCTGGCACTGCCATCGGCAGCCGCTGGTTCGAAGGCGGTTCCGCGGACAGTCACGACCTTTTTCTCGGTGTTGATTTTGGTGGTCGCGAGCACGTTACCCGCATAGATGGGGCGAACAAATGTCCCATCGTCATTCACGGCCGTAATTTCGGAAGCCATCCCGGAGGCGCGTTTCTGCGCCACCCGGGGTGCGAAATCCTTACCGATGGCTGTCGCGGCGGCGACCACCGCATCGGCTCCTTCAGCATCGGCCACCTGAGTGGTC
>DLYX01000151.1 GCA_003447545.1 Deltaproteobacteria bacterium
TTCGCAATCCCGATCGTGGCAATATCCGGAGCGCGTAATCCGGCATCGGCGAGGGCCCGATCGAGGACCCCCTTGGTGGTCTGCCAAAGTTCCTCGGCGGGATGCTCCACCCAGCCGGGATGCGGGTAGTCCGCGCGAACGGGCTGGTAGGCATGTCCGACAAGGGTTCCCCCCGCATCGAGGACGATCGCCCGCACTCCTGTAGTTCCTTCGTCGATTCCGATCGTATGACTGGCTGCCTTGGACATTTTCTCGATTCGCCTCGTTTCTCGACGCCTTCATAAGTCAGATCCGCCCTGCAGGTCAATGTAGACCCCTACCGGAGGCGGGTTTTTCGGACACCTTGTGAACCCTCCCTTCCCGGCGTTAAATAGGGGCAACGAAGGAGTACTGCTGATGTCCGAACTGGAAAATTTCAGAAACGAAACCGCCGAGTGGCTCGACGCGAATGCCCCGGAATTCGCCAAAAAGCCGGTCAAAGACAACGACGAAATCTGCTGGGGCGGTTCCCATTGGCAATTCGCTGATCCGGGCGAAAAAGAATGGCTCGATCGCATGGCCGCGAAAGGTTGGACCGCGCCCCAGTGGCCCACAAAGTACGGCGGTGGTGGTCTCAGCAAGGAGGAGGACAAGATCCTCGCGCAGGAAATGCGCAAACGCCGCCTGCGCCCGCCATTGATCGGTTTCGGACTCAGCATGATTGGACCCCTTCTGCTGCAGGAGGGGAGCGAGGAACTCTGTGCCGAACACTTGCCCAAGATCATTCGCGGAGAGATCCGCTGGTGTCAGGGGTACTCGGAGCCCGGCTCAGGTTCGGATCTCGCCAGCCTGCGCACACGAGCAGATCGAGACGGGGATGATTTTGTTCTTAATGGCCAAAAAGTCTGGACCTCGTATGCCGACCAGGCAGATTGGATGTTTATTCTGGTGCGGACCGACCCTGACGCGACCAAGCATACCGGGATCAGCTTCCTCCTGATGGATATGCGTAGTCCGGGCGTCGAGGCCAAGCCCATTCAGTTGATCAGTGGCTACTCGCCCTTTTGCGAAACCTTCCTCTCTGATGTGCGCGTCCCTGCGACCAACCTCGTTGGCACGGAAAACGACGGTTGGCGTCTGGCCAAAGCTTTGCTCGGCCACGAACGGACCATGATTGCCGGGTTTGGTACCGGCGGCGGTAACAGTAAGGGCGAGAGCATCTCGGCTCGGGCCAAGCGCTATGCCGGAGAGGAAAATGGTCGCCTCGCCGATGCCGTATTGCGGGACAAGATTGCCGCTGGCGAAATGGATCAGCGCGCTTTCGAACTCACCATGATGCGCTCACGCGACGGCATGAAGGCCGGCCACAAGCCGGGGCCCGAAACCTCGTTTTTCAAACTTCACGGCACCGAAATCAATATGCGCCGGAACGAACTCGAAATGCAGATTGCAGGCCCGCAAGCGATTGGCTGGGAGGGCGAAGGGTTTGATGACCGAGAATTGGGCACGGCCCGATCCTGGCTGCGGTCTCGCGGCAACTCGATCGAAGGCGGCACCTCGGAGGTCCAACTGAATATTATCGCCAAGCGCGTTCTCGGATTACCCGACTGAAGAAAGTCTTGCACCCATGAACCTCGCGCAAATCATAGACCCGCCCAGCACGGCGGTCATCACCGTTGAATGCCAGCGCGGCGTCATCGGTGCCGGCGCGATTTTCCCCGCTCTGGTCGATGCCGTCAACGAGTCGGGGATGATTGCGAACGGACAATCCGTTCTTGCAGCCGCTCGCAAGGCCGGTTCTCCTGTCCTGCATGGGGTCGCCCATCGTCGCGAAGACCGTGGCGGCCAGACCGCGAATTGTCGGCTGCTGGCCATGGCGATGAAGGCGCCGGGAGAGGGACTCCTGCCGGGCTCCGATAATGCCCGGATCATTCCCGAGTTCGGACCGGCCGATAGCGATTTTATCGTGCCGCGGATTCATGGGGTCACCATTTTCCATGGGACCGAAATGGATGCCCTGCTACGAAACCTCAACGTCAAGACCGTCGTACTTCTCGGAGTGAGCCTGAACATCGCCATTTTGGGGAGTGCTATCGAGGCTGTGAATTCCGGCTATCAAGTCGTCGTTCCCCACGATGGAACTGCCGCGACTCCGCCCGCGTACGCCCAAGCGGTCCTCGAACACTCGCTGCCCATGGTCGCGACTATTACCGATTGTCAGTCTCTGGTCGCATCCTTCACGCGAACCGCGAACTGAGCCTACGGAGAAAATTTCATGCAACCACTGATATTGAACGAAGAACAATCCCTGCTCCGCGACAGTGCTGTCGATTTTGTCGCCCAACGATCGCCTGTCGCGCGCATGCGCGCTCTCCGAGATGCCGGCGAGGCGATCGGCTTCGATCCGGTCGTATGGAAGGAGATGGCCGACCTCGGCTGGCCAGGGATCCTGATTCCCGAGGCTTATGGCGGCCTTGGCCTTGGTTACGCAGAAATGGTCGTCGTCCTCGAGGAACTTGGATGCGCTCTCGCGCCGGAACCCTTCCTGGGGACTGTTTTGCTCGGCGCCAATACCCTGCTCCTCGGTGGCAGCGAGGCCCAGAAGCAAGAAGTGCTTCCCGCCGTTGCTTCCGGTGAAAGGTTTCTCGCGCTTGCCCACCACGAACCCGGCGTGCGTCACCAGATGTATCGGGTGAGCACGCGAGCGGTGGCCAATGGCGAAGACTTCGTGCTCGACGGCGAGAAAGATCTGGTGCTGGACGGACCGGCCGCGGAAAAAATAATCGTATCGGCCCGGACCAGCGGCGCAGATGGTGATCGCGATGGGATCACCCTCTTCCTGGTGGAAGCTGGAACTCCGGGTCTTTCGCGGACCAACCAGCATTTGATCGATACCCGCGGGGCCTCGCTTCTCAACATGAGTGGCGTGAGACTCGGCGCATCTGCCGTCGTCGGCCAAGTAGGGCACGGCGCCGATATTCTTGATCCCGTGATCGACCGCGCCCTGGTGGGACTATCGGCCGAAATGCTTGGCGGGATGCGCACGGCCTTCGAAATGACCACCTCTTATCTTCGCGACCGGGAACAATTCGGGGTCAAGATCGGCAGCTTTCAGGCGCTCAAGCATCGCGCGGCGCGTATGTTCGTGCAGGTCGAACTCGCTCGCTCGACGGTGATGGCTGCCGCTCGCGCCATCGACGAGGGCGACAAGAATATTCCCGAAATGGCCTCACTGGCCAAGGGGTTGCTGTCCGCGTCCTACGTCGAAATCGCCAACGAGGCTGTCCAGATGCACGGGGGAATCGGCATGACCGACGAACACGATATCGGTTTCTTCCTCAAGCGCGCCCGCAGTACGGAACTTCTTTTCGGCGACGCCGTATTCCATCGGAATCGCTGGGCCGCGCTGAGCGGTTACTGAGCACGCGTGACTGAACCCCAACAAAAAAACATCGCCTTGCAATGCCAAGAGCAACTTGGTGCGCGGGCGAAGATCGGACAACCATGACCAGTTCGGCTCTGATTCTTGCGCTCGCTCTGGTGGCCATCGTGATCGCGGTCGTCACGTCCTGGAGACAACTGGAGGCGAGTCGGCTCGCCGGAAAACCACGCAAGGGGCTCCTGGTTCTTGTGGTCTTTCTGGGAAGCTTTCTGGGCCTTGGGACGGCGGTCATTCTGACCGCACGAGGAGCCTGCACCTTGTTGGACTGTCGAAGCTATCTGGAAGAGCAAAAAACCATTCAGGATGCCGCCAGTCGCGAAACTGATCTCGCGCAACCTTGAAGTCAAGGTTGCGGGCTCGAACCAACCTCGGTCCGGGCATCCACTTCCTGCAAGCGAAGAACGAAGAAGGGACTCGACCAGGCCGCGCCACCATCGCGCTGGACGGCGCGCAAATAGAGCCAGTCGCCGGGGCCGAGAACCGGCACCTCGATGCTTCCGGCAAGATCGCGTTCGCCGTCGAGGCGGATCGACATGACCCTGGCTCCCCGACGAATGATATCGACTCGCTCGAGACTTGTCTCGGCCGCGATCTCCCACGAAAGAACCTGCGTGCGGTCAGCCTCGCCACCGATCGGCGCGTCGAGAACACTACCCATAGGCAAACCATCGAGGTCGACCCGGAGGTAGATTCGCGGACCGCTGGTCGCATATACCGAGCGGGCCCGCAGAGCCCTCGCGATGGCCCGGCGTGTCCTCGGCTCCTTACCGTCGACCCAGATACCGGCAAGACCGCTTTTGCCACCGCTCGCAATTCCCGCCAAACCAGGATGCCCGTCGTGACCGTCGCTACTGCCCAGAAAACCGAGACGATACCCGCGATCGAGAGCATCACGAACATAATTTCCCGGCTTCGCCTTGTAGATCGGCATCGGTGAATCCGGAGATTCGCTCGAGCCATGAACCGAAACAATTTCCGTCAGAGGCTCAAGGTCGGGGTCGGGTGGAATCGACCAATCTGTTGGAACCGGCCCCCCGGCAGAATGTTGGGCGATCGTCATGGCATTCTTTCCAGCCAATGCGGCCCAAAGCTCTGGAGGCGTATCGTAACGCTCGTCCAGCGAACTCAGAAGTTCGGGGGACTCCGACCCAAAGAAGAGAACATGGCGATGTCCTTCAACCCAATTCGTCCATTCAAATGCGGGGACCGTCACAAATCGACCGGGCTCATTGAATGCTTGCACCTCGCCGAGCTGCTCTTGCCAGACCTCGGGGAAATCGTCGAGGGCTTTCAGGCCCCAATGATCATGGTCGGTTAGTGCAACCACATCGATACCAGCGGCGTCTCTCGCATAGACCAGATTCTCGAGAGTGGAACCGGAACCATCCGAGAGTTGCGTATGAACCTGCAAATCGCCCCAGAGAAGCGTTTGCGTCGGCGACTCCTGCACGACAAGCGGGTTACTTTGCGCTGCCGGGCCTGCCTCCTCCGTGCCCGAAGGCCGAGCGACAGCAGAAATCCGGTAAACACCCGGAGCAGGCACTCGAAGGTCGATCGTCTTGCGACCTTGATCCTCCGGAGCAAGCGAAACGGCGGCCGGCATCGTAATGCCAGCCTCGGCGCCCTCCACAGCAAGATCGATCTGGCCAACCCATGGCATCCCGCTATTCCCGGCTCGATCAAGCAGCGCAATCGTCAGAGGGACGATGGCACCGGCCGCAGCTGATCCGGGTAATGCGAGGTGCAGACGGGAAGCTTCGCGAGCCATGATGTCGACCGATGGCGACTCCTCGATCAGTTTGCGAATGCCGTCACCGTTGCCGTCAACTGCCAACCACAAACGTTCGCCGGTCTCCGCAAAGCGATCCACTCGAGTGCCGCTGGCGCCTGCCCCGAATTCGATTCGAACCGTTTCGCCGGCACGCAGGCCCGGGCCATTCACCTCAATCGCCACCAGTCCTTGCGTCAGCGGTGTCGTGGAAAGGTTCACTCCCGCAACCGAGGTCGTCGCACGCAGGAAACCGCCCCGCTGGTCGGTCCCGGTCTGCGGTAACTCCCAACCCCAAAAGGGAGAGACCTGAAAGAAAATGGTGCCCCCGGGCGCGATCCCCAAAGGTCCTGCTTCATATTCAATGACAAAGCTTTGCCGAGAACTGGCCGGGATCGGGCGCGGCCCCTCCGGCGGCAAGTCGAGCAACCGAGCGGTTCCACCCCCATCCGAGGGGTCGCGAGCCACTTGGCGGTCGAGCAGAAGCTCTGCCTTGATCTCCGGGTGCGACCATGGATTTTGGGCGTAAGGTGTCGCCCCCGGCGCCGCAGACGAATCCTCGTTGACTTCGACGATCTCTTCCGGAACCGAAGCACATCCCGGAGCAAGGGCCCCGATGCAAGCGCACAGAAAAAGACTCCGCAAATCCCTGAGAAGCAATCCCATGTCCAACGCCTACCTGCCTTCGGGGTCTGGTGCGACCTTCAGTTTTTTCCGGCCTCACCAAACAAGGTTTCAATAAGATAACGCCTGAGGTCCCCCGGAGAAACAATCTCGTGCAAAGAGCCCACCTCTCTCGCGCGATCCACTGAATGAATGGCATCAAATTCGGCAGCAACCGCGAGGCGCGCCTCGAGACGAGCCTCGGACAGAACTTGATCCAGAACCGCCTGGGCAGCTGCACCGGGAGACCCTCGACCCTCCGCTTCGGCAGCGAGAACCGCCTTCGCCTGGCGAGCGCGGTTCTCGACTTCTCGGGAAAATACGACTTGCGCCGCCGCCGCACCACCGATCACCGAAGCATGCGAACCCTCGAGTGCTGCTGCGCGCAGTCGCGAATTAAGTTCCTGCGAAAAGACGACATAAGCGCCACCATGGTAGCGAGACACGACGACAAAGAGGATCGGGCCCGTGAAGTTCACGACAGCGCGGGCAATATCTGCGCCGAATTCCAGCTGCAGGTTCCGCATCGATTCCGGCGAGCCATCGAAACCCGAAAGGTTTGCCAGAACGACGACCGGACGATTCCCGCTCGATGCTTGCAGGGCGCGGGCGACCTTCCTCGAGGACTGCGGGAAAAGCGTGCCCCCGGTCCACTCCGCCGGCCCGTCCAGAGGGCGGTGACCAAGGCGCGGAACGTTGCGGCTTTCGATGCCCAGCAAGGAGACCGGATGTCCTCCCAACGATGTATCCCAAACAATCGCTGTCTCGGCGCCTTCCCAGTCGCGCCAGCGTTCGAGGGGTTCAATATCGGCATCTGCTGTTGCCGCCATGAGTTGCCGCATCGCAAAGGGCTTCTTCCGGCCGGGGTTTTTGGCGTCGTCAAAAAGATCGCCAACTGACAAAAACTCCGAATCCTCGCACTCGTAATCCGTGGCGCGAACGTCTCGATCCTTGCGATCCTCGGTCTGCAACGATCGTGGCATCAACTCTCCGGGCACTACGTAAGTGAACTTGTAGTGTCGGTGCAGAATGCGACTCGCATCTGCCAGATCTCGCGCGAAATAATGAGCCTCTCCGTTCGGACCCGCGACTCGCTCATAGCCCCCAATCGCGACCTCGTCCTCGGCTGCGACCGAGCCTGCTGCCTCCAACGCGGCACGACCGGTGAGGACCATCGAGCCCTCCGGCGTCATGATCAAAGCCCCTCGACAATGCGCCTGCATCGTCGCCAGTGCGTCCCAATAACTCTGGGCGCCAACGTTTACGCCGGCTACGACAACATGAATCATACCGCCGTTCTGAGTGAAGGTGACGAGCCTTCGAACCACCCGAGCGGTCGCATCCAGGTTTTCCGTGCCACTTTCCATCGAGATTCGCGCACCTGCCGATATGGGAATCCACTCCACCGGCAAACCACGCTCTTCCGCAAGGTCGATAGCCGCCACAACTCGATCACATTCCGCTGGACCCAAGGCACCCATATCGCGTGTCGGATCACTGACGATCGCGACACGAAACATCCCCTCGGGAACTTCATCCGTCGACGAGCCAATCACTCCTACGACCAAGCCAGCCTCATGCTCTCCCGATGCTCGACCCCTGACACTAATCAACTTTGGGGCTGGTGCCCCCGAATCAAT
>DLYX01000460.1 GCA_003447545.1 Deltaproteobacteria bacterium
AATTGCGGGGTACTGCCCCTCGAAAAGGATTCCCCATGAAAGACCCCCGAATGTTTCCCGTATTAGCGATTTTTGCCGCGATCCTCGCCGGCGCCTGCGGTGGCTCGAGTTCCGAACCCCGGACCCCCGAGCTTCCCGATGAATGGACTCTCATTCGACCCGGGGGGGAAACCATCTGTTCGCGCGGCACCGAGTATGCGTACGCCGTTCGTGGCGGCACCGTAAACAAGGTGGTCATCGATTTCATGGGTGGAGGCGCTTGCTGGGACGAACTGACATGCAGTGTTGCCGACGCGATTTTCAATCCCGAGGTCAACCCGGAGGCCCTCCTGCGTGAGGGCCGGCAGGGAATCTATGATCGCGACAACCCGGAGAATCCCTTCAAGGATTGGTACCACGTATTTATCCCGTACTGCACCGGCGATATTCACTGGGGCAATAATGTCGAGACCTATGGCGAGGGCGAGGATGCATTTGAGGTTCACCACAAAGGTGCCGTGAACTCGCAGGCCGTAATGGATTGGGTTTACGAAAACTTCGAGAAACCGGAACGGATCTTCATCACCGGCTGCAGTGCCGGCGCCTATGGTTCGATTGGCTGGGCCCCTTATCTGATGGAGCACTATCAGAACTCGGAAATCGTCCAGGTGGGTGATTGTGGTGCCGGAGTCATCACGTCCAGCTTTTTCAAGGACAGCTTCCCGTCGTGGAATGCCTTTGCCCAGTCTCCAGCGTTCATCCCGGGATTGAACCCGGACAATGTGGACCTGACATCGATCGACCTTTCCTATTTTTATGGCCAGGTCGGGAGTTACTTCCCCGAAGCCAAGGTCGGCCAATACAACTCCAAATATGACAACAACCAGACGTTTTTCTACTCGGCGATGGGTGGTCAGGGCGGCGCGACCGCCTGGAGCGAGGACATGACCGCCAACATCGAATCCGCACACCAGCAAGCCGAAAACTTCCAATCCTATATCGCCTCAGGTGATCAGCACTGCATCATTGTCAGCGATAATTTCTACAACGTGCAGGAAAATGGAATTCGCCTGGTCGACTGGTTTGGGGACCTGGCCGAAGGCAAAGACGTCGACCCGCGGGTCAGCTGTATCGGTGAGGCATGCGACCGACGGACTGGAGCGCCGGAAGAATAGGTCCGCGGCGATTTTTGGTCTTTTCAAAAAAGATTTCCAGGAGACGGCGAGGGCAATGAAAGTTGCGGGATTTCATTTCCTGATTCCGGGCCTCGTATCGGCAGCAACACCAGCTGCTGCCGATACGCAGCCATCGCTGTTAAAGGAGGGGGCGGTGGAAAGATCGCAGGTGCGCACCAGACGCGGTTCCCACGAAATCGTGGCTGAGATCTATGCCGCGCCAAACGCCGGACATGCCATGCTCCCCGAGCAACCAAAAGCCGTGGGTGATGCGGTGCTGGAGTTTCTTTCTCGATGAATATGATTGAACCGTCACGAATCCGTCGCGCTTGGCAGGGTCGCATCTCGGGCTGCCAACTGGGCAAACCCATCGAAGCTCTATCGATGATGCAGGGCTTTGATTCGCTGCAATCGTATCTCGAGCAGGCAAAAGCCCTACCCCTGCGCGACTATGTCCCGCATATCGAGGGGACGCTGGTCGATATCGCGAGGAAATCCTGCCGCGAATATCTCTGCCGGAGTGAGCCCGATGACGATATTACGTATTCCGTTCTCGCCCTGATGATGCTCGAAGAGCATGGCCGCGGCCTGAATACGGCACACGTGGCGCGCACGTGGCTACGTTACCTCCCGGCGGGCGCTACCTTCACTGCGGAGCGAGCGGCTTATAATATTCTCGCTCAGGAGGCCGAGACCGGCTTTCTCTTCGGTGCACCGCCGAACTTCGACCTCGAGCTCTGCTCTGACAATGAATATAATGATTGGATCGGTGCCCAAATACGCGCCGACGTCTACGGATGGGTATGTCCCGGTGAGCCCGCACTTGCAGCCGACCTCGCCTCGCGCGATGCCCGACTTTCCCATCGCGACGAGGGTGTTTTCGGCGCGGCATTTATCGCTGCCCTGGGTGCCGCGATCCCGGCGAGTGATGGCTTTGCGGAGGCCGTCGCGGAGGCGCGGAAACAGATTCCCGAAGGGTCCGCATGTCTGGCCGCTGTCGACCTCGCCGTTTCGCTGCATGGAACGAAGGATGGCATGGCTAGAATTCGTGAGAGATATGCCGATCTGAGCCCGGTCCATACCGTCAACAACCTGGCGGTCGTCGTTTTGGGGCTGCTCGAAGGAGAGGATGATTTTTCACAAGCGATCGGTGACACGGTAAGTGCTGGCTGGGACACTGATTGTAACGGCGCAACCGTAGGCGGACTTTGGGGCCTCGGCCCGGGAGAAATCCCCGCCTTATGGACAAAACCCTGGCAGGATCGGGTGGCCGTAACGATCGCGGGCGTCGGAGAACTGGCCCTGGAAGATCTGGTCCGTCGGACCTGTGCTGTCGGCCAAAAGATTGCCGGAGACACCGGCGCAGCGACCTCCTAGGAGACGCCCGGCATAAAGGCTAAGGATCGGCCATGCCCAAATTGATTCCCTCTCCCTCCATCATCGAAGCGGCCGGAACAAAACCAAAAAAAATTGAGGAGTTCGCCGGCCGCGTCAACTCCGGACATCATGGCGTAAGTCTGGCACGAATGACGTCGCCCGAAGGCTGGCTCGAACCAGGCCAACGCCCGGAGTTTGAGGAGATCACGCTGGTTCTCAGCGGTACCCTTCATGTGGAACATGAAACAGGAACCCTGAAAGTTCTGGCCGGACAAGCCATCATTACCGAAGCAGGTGAATGGGTCCGCTACAGCACGCCGGAGCCTGAAGGCGCGCAGTATATTGCAATCTGCCTGCCGGCATTTTCTCCCGATACCGTGCACCGCGACCCGGACAGCATCCCCACTGACCCCGTTGGACGAGCCTCCGACCAGTAACCGGCAGAGACGTCCGGACGGGTTTCCCCCCAACAGCGTTCGATGTAAATCCTTCTGGAGCCTCGGGCCCTGACGAGAACAAGATGCGAGCCTAAAATGCCGATCAATGGCAGGAAAGAAGCCTCATGAAAAAAGAACCCAAACTACTCTTTGCCGTGCTGGCCCTGGTCGCTTTTGCGGGGTGTGAACAAACCTCTGATTTGAACGAAATGAGTCCATTGGCCAGCCGGGCCCAATACCCTGATCGAGCTTTCGCGATCGATGAGGACTTCATCGATACTCGGCCAATGGCCAACCCCGACCGCAATGCATACTTCGGCGACTTGCATGTGCATACGACGTATTCCTTCGATGCCTACGCCTTCGGAACCCTCGCCACTCCCAGAGACGCCTACCGCTACGCTCTGGGTGAGACGCTGAAACATCCCGCCGGCTTCGATATGAAATTGCGCGAACCGCTGGACTTCTATGCGGTCACCGACCATGCACTCTTTCTTGGCCTGGCTGCAGAGGCCGCCGATACAACCAGCGCGTTCTCCCAGTACGAGGTCTCGGAGCCCCTGCATGATCTGAATACCGAAGGCAATCGTGGAATCACGAGCGTGCCTGCTCGCCTCACGATTTTCGGCAAGTTTGTCCCCGGCGCCCTCGACGGCATGCTCGACGGATCGATTGACCGGTCGGAGGCCGTCCGCGTGGCCAAAAGTGCATGGCTCGATATCGTCGAATCAGCCGATGATTTTAACAACCCGGGGACGTTTACGACGTTTGCCGCCTACGAATATACTTCCTCGAGTGACGACAGCGGCAATCTGCACCGAAATGTAATCTTTCGCGATACCAATCGCCTGCCTGCCGAGCCCTTTTCCCGCTTCCACTCACGCGATCCGGAGGGACTATGGGATTGGATGGACGGCTTGCGGGCTCAGGGAATCGAGAGCCTGGCGATCCCCCATAACTCCAACGGCTCCAACGGTCAGATGTTCAAATTGGTCGACTGGGCCGGCGACCCGCTGGATGACGATTATACAACCAAACGAGTGCGCAATGAGCCTCTTGTCGAGATCACCCAGATCAAGGGCACGTCCGAGACGCACCCCTCCCTGTCGGAGTCTGACGAATGGGCGAGCTTCGAGTTGATGGAGACTCGTGTCGGCACTACGCTCTACAGCCAGCCTGAGGGCAGCTACGTCCGCGAGGCGCTTCGCAACGGTCTGGTATTTGAAGAAAAGGGTGTGGCAAACCCCTTCAAATTCGGTTTTGTCGGCGCCAGCGACACACACACCGGAGCTATCCCCGATAATGAGGCCGATTATTTTGCCAAAATCGGACTGCTGGACAGCACCCCCGAACTCAGGGGCTCCGTGCCCCTGCCATGGTGGGCCGGCATTGGTGCTAAAATGATTGCGGGTGATATGGTCGCCGAGATCGATGGCGAAACCTACTTCGATGCGCCGTCGATCACCTTCGGTGCCTCAGGACTGGCTGCGGTCTGGGCTGAAGAGAATACTCGAGACGCCATCTTCGACGCCTTCAGGCGGAAAGAAACATTCGCGACCTCCGGGCCACGCATCCGGGTGCGCCTCTTCGCCGGCTACGATTGGGACGCCGAGATGCTCGGGGATCCGGCTGTGGTCAGCCGTGCCTACGCCAGCGGTGCGACCATGGGCGGTGATCTTCAGGCGGAGGCAAGCGGCTCACCCCTTTTTCTCGCCTGGGCTGTGCGTGATGCCTTGAGTGCCCCCCTGCAACGCCTGCAAATCGTGAAAGGCTGGACCGAAAACGGGGAAACATCCGAGCTTGTTTATGATGTGGCTTGCTCCGACGGTGGTACCCCAGACCCCCAAACGCATCGATGCCCGGATAATGGGGCCCGGGTCAACCTCGAGGATTGTGCTTATTCACAGGACAAGGGCGCGGGCGAGTTGCGAGCAGCATGGCGTGATCCGAACTTTGATGCCACGCAGCGTGCCTTCTACTATGTTCGCGCGCTCGAGAATCCGACCTGTCGCTGGTCGACATGGGATGCCCTCCGGGCCGGGACCGAACCGCGCCCCGGTGTCGAAGTGCTCCTGCAGGAACGAGCGTGGTCGTCGCCGATCTGGCTCCTTCCCGCAGCTTTGGCAGGCACTGCCGCGCCGGCTACCGGAGCGAATGTACCCACGAGCAGTGCAGCGTCCGGCGGCTCTCCCTCATAGATCAGCTACTCGCGCTCGCCAGGGTCCATCGAAGCTGCGTACTGCTTCGGCGAGTTCTTCGAGCGCGGCATCACGTGCCCCGATCGAGGCCAATTCCTGACGAGTCTTCTGAAGATAATCGAGGCCTCGAGCCAGACCTGACGAGACTTCCCGCGGGGTAGCGTTGATCAGAATCTTGGCTCGCAAAATCACATCGATTTCGGGCCCGATCGTCCAGATGCACGCCTCGTCCGGGTTGGTGAGGTACGTTATGGCGGGGACCACCTGTGCACGCCGCATCAATTCCACGCTGGAGCGAAGATAGCCATTTTGTCGGGAGGGCCGCTTTTCCGAAAACCCCTCACGGCGATCCAGTCTGGGCTGCAATTTACCCAAAATACGGCCTGGGTAGATCTGCAGGCCGCCAACGATGCTCTGCCCGAGAGAAGCCTCGGTGCCGAGCGCGAGCGAAAGATTTTTCCCGTCGCGTCGATAATGACCGCCCGGGAGGTCAAAGGCGTCAAAACTTTCTTCGTACGCCGTCGCACGCCGCAGACTGAGCTTGTTGAAGGCCCGACGGTATCCCGGAAGCTCGGCGGTCGCTGTCTCGATCAGGTCTTCGGGGAATTCGGGTTCAAAAAGAAGCGAGCCATACGCAAATAATCGAAAGGGGCTGTCTGCGTTTTCGTCTTCGATCATGACGACTTCGGCTCTACGAAATTCGGTTGTCGCAGAAAAGAAAGATCGAGTCGGAACCCGGGTGCTCCGGATTCCGACTCGATTGCATCAGAGCTTGCCAGCGTTGTCTTTCAGGTAGGACGCAACGCCATCGGCGTTCGCGGTCATTCCCTGATCGCCCTTTTGCCAACCGGCCGGGCAAACTTCACCATGCTCCTCGTGGAACTGCAGCGCATCGACGAGTCGGAGGAGTTCGTCCATGTTCCGACCCAAGGGCAAGTTGTTGACAATCTGCGATTGCACCATGAATTCCTTGTCGATGATGAAGGCCCCGCGGAAAGCGACACCGCCAGCAGACTCGACATCATAAGCTTGGCAGATCTCGTGCTTGGTGTCCGCTGCCAATGTGTACTTCAGAGGACCGATCCCGCCATTTTCGGGAGCCGTTTCGCGCCATGCATGATGTGTGAACTGCGAGTCGATCGAAATGCCGATCACCTCAACATTGCGCTCCTTGAATTGCTCGATTCGATTGTCGAGAGCAACCAGCTCGGACGGACAGACGAAGGTGAAATCCAACGGATAGAAAACCAGCAGGGCATACTTTCCCTTGGTGGCCTCCGAGAGACGAAAATCCTCCTGGATCGTTCCATCACCGAGAACGGCTGCACATTCAAAATCGGGCGCTGACTTGCCTACCAAAACACTCATTTGTCCTACTCCTGATCATCGCTTGCGGGTTATGGGGCGGAGAACCCGCTCCCTCCTTTAAAACAAGCACTTCGCCCAAGTTTCGCAAGTACCCGCCAGGTTGTGGCCAGAGGGCTACCTCGGGGCCAGAAACCAGTCATGCAGGCGTACCAAAGCGAGCGTATCTCGCGCGCAATAATCCAGAAGCTCCTTGCGCGTTCGCTTCTGGCGCCACTCCGGCCATGTCTCGGGGCGCAGGAGAAGCGTCTCGAGCTCGGCACTCGCCAGCTGTCCATCGGCGACCCGAAGGTCGCCATAATTCATCTCCGGGATCAGAGCAGGTAGAACCGCCTTCAGGCTGAAGCTGCCGTGGAAGTCGGGATGGTAGACATGGTTGCGGACCAGCGGCAGAAAATCCTCGACCCGGTCCGCCATCGCCAGTAATTCCGCTGGTCCATCAGGAGAATATGCGGCCAACTGGCGCAAACAACGTCTCTCAAAACGCGCGTCGTAGACAAAGAGAACCGAACAACCCGCCAGCGCCGACCCGAGTGCACCTGCCACCGCGGGTCGCGGGTCGCCCCCCTCCGGGGCCAAAAACTGGTGATGCTCGAGGACCCCGCCTTCCCGCACATGAAGGGAGAACTGCGCGGGGACATTCTGGTAAGGGCCACAACCCTCCCAGACGGGCACGGCCGGGGCCAGAGTTTCAAAATCCAGATAGCCCACGCGGCCTGCCTCGGAGGGAACTACCGCGCTCAGTTGGTTCGAGCAGACAACCTCGCCAGTCGCAGCGGCCTCCCGCTGGCGCAGCCAGATCGGATTCCCGGAAAGCTGGTTGGGTTGCACATCCACAAGAGCGTTCTGGCCGCGTTCGAGAAACTTTTGTGCGCCTAGAGCCCCCAGCCCATGAAGTTCCGATACATGACCGTCCGGCAAGGGATCCTGGCAACGCAGCAGAAAAGGGCATTCATAGGGAATCCGACAATGTGCGCCGGCCTCCCGGATGGGTATCGGCAGATCCAGCATCGACTTCTGCGCCTGCAGCTCGCCGGGAACGCTGGGCAAGCAGGCCTCGACTCGTTCCGTGATGTCCGTCCTGCAGAATAGGTTTGAGAGGTCGGGAAAGCGGCAGCTCCGGTTCAAATGCATCAGATCGACTTGCGTGATCGGAATCCCCGTGGCCTGCGCCACCCAGGTCTGCACTGCGGCATCGGGAATATGTTGATCCTTGACGCTTGTAGAGGATTTCACCTCGACCATCGTCCAACCCTCATCTTCCTGAATCAGGATATCCGCAGCTACAAATACATCGGCATGCTCGAAGGCTGCCTCGTAGATAATTTTTTCGCCAGCAGCCAGAGCTTGTTCTGTTGCCTTGACGGCTTTTTTCTTCTGGCGCCCGTCGTAAGGAATCCGGAAGCCTCCGGGGATATGCTCCTGCGCGAGATCTCCGACACGGTGCCCTCGAGAGAAGATCGCCTGTTGCGACGGACTCGGCTTCAATTCCGGGGAACGTGCATCAAAGCAACGCCACCAGAGCTGTTTGTGGCATTGCAAACCGTAGGTAAATCGACTTTTGGAAAGTTTGGGCACCCGCGGCATACCCGACCTTAGTACGTCCCCCCCTGAGGAACCACCATCGATCCCGGCGCAAACGGAAAAACAGGATGCTAAGGTTCATGCATGATTCTCGTGACCAATCGCATCCCTGTCTCCGAAGGTTTCGAAGCCGATTTTGAAGATCGCTTTCGCAAAAGGGTTCACCTCGTGGACCAATCCCCGGGCTTTGTCCGTAATGAAGTTCACCGTCCTAAACCCATGAAACTGGACCACGGCACAGGTGAATGGGTCGAGAATACCGAAGAGCCCGGCTTTTATGAGGTAAAAACCTGGTGGCGAAGCTTCGCTGACTTTACCGCTTGGACCAAAAGCCCCTCCTTCGCAGAAGCGCACAAAAACCGAGCCCCCGAAGGAATGTTCTCGGGTCCGAACAAGCTGATCATTCACGAGGTATTCCTGAGCACGGACCTCGACGTCTGAGGCCAGCGCATCTCGCGCAACCGGCGCTGGAACATCGCGCCGGATTCCGGCTAGATAGCGGAAGTTGAAATGATCGATGTCGAAAAAGCTTGCGCCACGATCGCAGTCGCGCTCGGAGTCGAGACCAGCTGCGTCCGGCCCGAGAGCATCCTTGGAGACCTTGCCGAGTTGGACTCCTTGTCGCTGGTCGAAATCGCTACCGCGCTCGATTGCGATTTCCACATCCGGCTACCCGGAGAAGCACTCACCGACACATTGTCGGTAAACGATGTCGTGCGCATGATCGAGCGTGCTCCCCGACAATGAACCTGCTGCCTCCATGGGAACGTGCTCGGTACCAACTCCTCGACAGTCTGGCTGCGCGCAGCATGGGGGGAACCAACGCCTACGTCCATATGATTTCCCGCGTGGAGGAGGTCCTGCAACGGGAACGCAGCCGAACCGCTATCAACCGCATCTCCCGGGCGCTTGACCTGGCCCCGCGCGACAGCCGCCAGATCTACCGACAATGCCTGGCTTCGGAAGCACGAGAAGAAGCGGACTCCGCGCGGCTGCTGGTGTCGGGGCAACCCATCGCCGAGGCTGTGGAGGCGACACCACCGTTCTCACCAGTGGACGGACCCTGTATCTACATCACTCTCCATTGGGGCAGTCCCATGATCACATTTCTCTACCTGCGCTCGGTTCTGGGGATTCCTGTACGCTTGATCGGGAGGCCTCTCGACAAGTCGAACCCGCTCCCGCCCGGCAAGATGCGCTGGGGACACCGTAAAGTCGAGTGGATGGAAGCACTGACGGGGGAGACCTTTATTCCCGATGACGGTGCCGGAGCGTTGCAGGCCCGCACCGAACTTCTCGAAGGGCGTTCGATCTTTGCTTCGGTCGACGTCCCGGCACAGCCCACAAGCCGCTCCCGCGTGATCGATCTATTCGGAGAACCCATCCGGATTGCCTCGGGTCTTCTGCGATTGGCCGCTCTCACCAAAGTGCCCCTGGTCCCGATTCTCGGACACAGCTGTGGGCAAAAAATTCATGTCGCGCACGAAGAACCGATTCCCGCGGCCCGCGAGGAGGAACTCGCGGAATCCATCGGGATCTGGCTGCGAAAAATACTCGCACGCCAGCCGGACCAATGGTGGCTCTGGCCGTTCGTTCACGTGGAGAAATCATGAATATGAGGCTGTCGGCTCTTTGGTTCTGTCTGTCGATCTCCTGCGCTTCGCTCGATTCAGGAGAGGCACTGCAGCGAGCCTTGCGAGAAGGAAGTCGGGCGCAGAGTGTAAAAACGTTGTCACAAGAACCCCGGGTTCTTGGTGCCGTGTCTTTCACAACCGAACTCCCGCCCTCTTCCCTCCGGGGTGCAGATGGCATTGCCTGTCGGGCCGGTGAGGCTTTTATCGCCGAGGCCGCCGTCAACCGTATCCGGCGACTGACCCCCGATGGCTCGCTATCCACGATCGCCCTCCCCGAAAAGCTTGAGGGACCCACCCACCTCGCGATTGATGCCGACGGGTCGTTGTGGGTCACAGCGACGCACGGGGCTGAATTATGGAAGAAGACTCGCGACGGCCGGTGGTCCGTCGAAGCCTCCAACCTGCCGGACCTTTCAGGATTGGTGGCTGACCAAAACGAGATTTATTTCAGCCAATGCGACCTCCGTGGCTCCGTGTCCCGTATCTCGACCGCGCAAAAGCAACCTCGAATCATTGCACAAGATCTCGGTTGCCCGGGAACTCCGGCCGTTTCCCGGGGCGCACTTCTGGTGCCGTTGCGCGAGGTCGGCGAAGTTTGGCGGATCGACTCGTCCAACGGCCAGCGAGTGCGACTGACCCAGGGTCTCCGCTCACCCGTCGCCATCCGCGAGATGCACGATGGCCAACCGGGAATCATCGAGAGTGGCACTGGACGGATCCTCGGATTAAATTCCCTGCACCGCGAATCGCCCGCGAGACTCCTGAAACAACTCGATCCGGGGATCAATGACTTTGCCCCCTGCGGTGATTCCACGCTCGTTACAAATGCCCTTTGGGGATCTGTCGAGCGGCTTCGCCCCTTCGACGCGCAACCCAAAGCGCTGGTACCGGGAGGTCTTCTTGTCCCTCAAGGCGCGACCTTATGGGGGACCTCCCTCCTGATCGCCGACGGACTTTCCGTAAAACGATTGCATCAGGGAAACCTGTCGCTTGTCGCTGCAAGGGGAATCACGCCCGGGTTCTCTTCCGCCTCCGGAATCATCATCGGCGGGGATAATGCTGCCTATATTTCATCGCCCGAAGAAGGCCGGCTCTATCGATTCGACCTCAGCAACCCAAGGGTCGAGGAATTCTCCAGCGGACTGGATTGGCCCACCAGTCTCGCGAGACTCTGGACGGGCGAAGTTTCGGTCGCCGAGACCGGCAGCGGCCAGATTCTGAAAATTTCCAGCGACGGCCTGTGGTGGCCGATCACCTACTCCTTGCTGTCGCCGCTCGCGCTCACGACCGACCGGGAAAGGTTGCTGGTCACCGAACCGGAGAGTGGTCGGATCATTGCACTCCGCGAGGGCACCGCCCTCTCTTCCTTGAGTAGTGAA
>DLYX01000403.1 GCA_003447545.1 Deltaproteobacteria bacterium
CGGCATGACCCAGCCAATGTTCGATATGGCTCGCGCGGTGGGCAAAGGCGACCGCATCGGTCAGCTCAACCCCTTGCAGCGAGCGGGAGAGCCGGTGGAGATGGCCAACGTCGCGCTATTCCTGGCCAGCGACGAGGCGAGCTACGTGAATGGCCAGGCCTATGCCGCGGATGCCGGGCTGTCCTGCTCGCATCCCTTCGTGCCGGGGCGTATGGCCTGAGCCCGTCGGGACGAACCGCAGCTTTCCCCGAAGGGCGCGGGGCCGTGGAGACGGGAGTGCGGGCGAGGGACTGTGGTGCGGGACTGCGGTGCGGGACTGCGGGCGAAGGACCGCGGCCGGATGCCTCAGGAGTAGGGCTGGACTTTGCCGAGCTGTTCCCGAAAGACCTCGGGCGACGACGTGGGAAGCTCGCAGACGCGGTTCTCGCAGACGTAGGCGGTCACCTGCCCCGAGCGAGCGACTTTGCCTCGCAGAAGAGGGACGGTTTCGGCCAACTCATCGAGGTTTGCCCCCTCGGTGGCCCGAATCTGCACAGCATTCGGTTGGAAACTCGCGGCCAGAACCGCGTCGAAGGCGGCCGTGGACGCTTCCCGATCCGGTGCAATCAGAAGGATCTCGCGTGGGGTATCGAGTCGGAAGTCGAGAGCGGCAAGCATGCGCGGCGAGCCTGCGCCTCCTCGATTCAGTGTCACCGAAAAAGCCGCCAGGCTGCGTTCGGCCTCTTCGCGGTAGGCATCCTCGGTGAGAATCGTCGCCAGCCGCAGAAGGTTTTGGATCGTGACGGAATTTCCCGAGGGGCGAGCGCCATCGTAACTTGGCTTCTTGCGCGTGAGGAGCGATTCACTATCCGAGGCGGTGAAATAATAGCCGCCCGCCGGGTCGAGGAACTTTTGGTCCTGGACTGCCTGTATTTCGACAGCGGCCGTCAGCCAGCGTGGCTCGCCGGTGGTTTCGAAGAGGTCGAGCAGACCGAAGATCAGATAAGCGTAATCGTCGAGGACGGCGACACCGCCGATCTGTCCGTTTCGCCAGCTGCGTCCCAGCGCGCCGCGGTTGACGAGGTTGTCGAGGATGAAGCCTGCTGCGTCGCGGGCACGTTGGGTAAGCTCGGGGTCTTGCAGGATGCGGCCTCCGCGCGCGAGCGCACTGATCATCAAACCGTTCCAGCCCGCCAGAATCTTGTCATCGAGCAGGGGAGCCGGCCGTGTCTGGCGATGGTCGTAGAGCACCTCACGGGCCCGAGCCAGACGGGTGCGCACCTCTTCGGGCGTCAACTCGGTCAGCGCAGCCACGCTCTCGAGTGACAGGGATGTATGGAAAATATTGCGGCCTTCGAAGTTGCCTCCCGCGGTGGTGCCGTAGTGAAGCTCGATCAGGCGCACGTCCTCGGGCGAGAGTAATTCGCCGAGTTCTTCAGGCGTCCAGGTAAAGAAATATCCCTCTTCCTGATGCCCGCCGGGCACCTCGCTGTCGGCATCGGTAGCCGAGAAGAACCCACCATCGATATGAGTCATTTCGCGACCGATATAGTCGAGGATCTCGGTGGCGACGTTGCGGTAGAGGGGTTTGCCCGTCACTTGAAATGCTTCGAGATAGGTTTGGGCCAAAAGCGCGTTGTCATAGAGCATCTTCTCGAAATGAGGGACCAGCCAGCGCTTGTCGACGGAGTAGCGATGAAAGCCCCCGCCGACATGGTCTCGAATCCCGCCCCCGGCCATCTTGTCGAGGGTGCGTGTGGCGGCCGCCAGCGAGTCCGGATCGCCGGTGCGACGATAATGACGCAACAAGAACTCGATATTCGAAGACCTCGGGAATTTGGGTGCACTGCCGAAGCCACCCCAGTCGGCATCGTGACGCGCTTGCAGTTGTTTGGCTGTCCGTTGCAGCGCCGCGGTGTCAGGGACGGCGGCGGGCGGTCGACCGCGCGACTGGGCTTGCAGGTCGGCGGTGATTTTTCGGGCTTCTTGCGCGACACCTGCCGGATCGGATTCATGGCGGTTGGCCAGCTCCAGAAGGATTTCGCGCAGACCGGCGCGACTTCCGCGGTCGCCGCGACGCGCCGGGAAATAGGTGCCGCCAAAAAATGGTTCACCCTCCGGCGTCAAAACCACCGTCATGGGCCAACCCCCGCCGCCCGAGAGCATCCGGACGGCATCCATATGCACCGCATCGATATCAGGCCGTTCTTCGCGGTCGACCTTGATGGGCACAAACCGTTCGTTGAGAATGCGGGCAATCTCCTCGTCCTCGAAAGATTCGCCCTCCATGACATGGCACCAATGACAGGTTGAGTATCCGACCGAGAGAAATACGGGTCGATTGCTTGCCTTGGCCTCCGCGAAGGCTTCCGGTCCCCAGGGATACCAGGACACGGGATTATGTGCGTGCTGCAGCAGGTAGGGGCTCGACGCGGTCATCAGACGGTTGGTGTATTTCGGGCCCCCGTCCTTGCGTAAATGATGCGTGCGCGGTTCATAGCCGGCTGGTTGTGCGGCAAGGGCGCGCGTCAGAGCCGCTCGTGTTGTGGGGGCGAAGGAGGAAGCCCCGGGAAGCGCCTGCGGGACGCGCCAATGGAGGCGACGTGCCTGATCGGCCTGATTTACCTGACGCTCCGGATTCTCCTCGGGCTGCCCGGGCTCCCCGGGTGCACAGGCACTGCTCATGCAGGTCAGGCCGATCAGCCCGACAAGCCCGATGAGGATGCGAAAAGATTTCGCCGCGGTCGGGGATTCCCGGCGGATGTATTCAGACGGCATATCATCAGTGCTATCACCTTTTGGGTGACGGGAAATCCATCAAGTGCCAAGCGCAAAATGGCTTGGATTGCCGGCTTCTACTTTGCCGAGGGTTTGCCCTTCGGCATCGTGGTCGACAATCTGCCGGTCTATTTTCGCGTGCACGGGGTATCGCTCGCGGCCATCGGGCTGCTCAGCCTGCTCGGATTGCCGTGGACGCTGAAAGTGCTCTGGGCTCCGTTGGTCGATCGCTTTGGCGAGAGGCGGCATTGGATCACCGGTGCCCTGGTCTCGATGGGGGCGATTCTTCTGGTGCTCCCGTGGTTGGATCCGAGCAGTCCCGGTTTCTGGATATGGTCGCTTCTGTTGCTCTTTACGGTCGCGTCGGCGACGCAGGATGTCGCGATCGACGCCTGGACCATCGGAATCGTCTCCCCGGGGGAGGAGGGGATGGCCAACGGGATTCGAGTATCGGCATACCGCGTCGCCTTGATTCTGGCCGGTGGGGGCTTGGTGGTTCTGGCCGGGCAATTCGGATGGGCGGTCGTATTTCCCCTCGCATCGGCCATATTTTTTCTGCTGGCGCTGGGAGCGTGGCGGAGTCCGCGGCCGGAGATCGGGCCCCGAGAGACGAAGCGCGGTTGGTATGCGCCGCTGCTGGCATGGGTGCGCCGGCCGGGCGCGCTCGCGGTGGTCGCCTTTATCCTTCTCTACAAATTGGGCGATGCGGCGATGGGGCCGATGGTCAAGCCGTTCTGGCTGGATCGAGGTCTGACTCTCGAGGAGATCGGCGTGGTCTCGACCGGATTTGGCGTCGGTGCGAGTGTGGCCGGGGCTCTGGCGGGCGGTTGGCTGACCTCACGCTACGGTATCCTCCGCGGGCTGATCTTTCTCGGGGCGCTGCAGGCATTCTCCAATTTGGGATACGCCGCGGTAGCCCTCGGGGACGGGGGCCGCCTGAGTATTTACGCCGCATCACTTTTCGAGAGTTTCACCGGGGGGCTGGGAACTGCGGCATTCCTCGCCTTTTTAATGCATATTTGTGATCCGGAGGAGGCCGCGACAGAATATGCGCTGCTGAGTGCCCTCTTTGGTCTGACGCGGACTCTCGCCGGAAGTATCAGCGGCTTTTCGGCGGCGTTTCACGGATACGGGCCTTTCTTCGTGCTGACCTTTGTTTTGTCCTTTCCGGCATATCTTCTCTTTCCGCGGGTGCGCCGCTGGATTCATGACGCGCCTCTTGATTAGGTCGAGGAGATGGCATCGGTCACCACAGGAAATCCGGCAGGTCCGCGTTTGCGCGATCGGTTCGCGCCGGTGGACCCGCTCGCACCGCGTCGGCAGGACTATCTCGACAACCTGAGAGTCTGCCTCACGATGCTGGTCATCATGCATCATTGTGCGATTGCCTTTGGCGCGACCGGGGATTGGGTGTTCAAGATTGATCCGCGCGGCGCGAGCCTGAGCGTCCTGGCCATGACTCTTTTCACGGGGATCAATCAGGCATTTTTCATGAGTCTCTTTTTCGGGATTTCGGGTTACTTCACCCCGGCCGCTTTTGATCGCAACGGGTCGACCCGATTTCTGCGCAGTCGGCTCGTGCGGCTCGGGGTTCCCCTTCTCGCATATTTCTTCCTGATCAACCCGACGGTGAATTGGATGGCCTTGCGCTTCGAAGGCGTCACCGACACTTCGTATGCCTTTTTCATGGGTACCTATGGCTTCCGATTCTTCGGGTTGGGAGTGACCTGGTTTCTGTTTGCCCTGCTGCTCTTTGCTTTCGGGTACGCCGTGATGCGGCGCCTGCGGGAGGCACCGATTCCGCCGCAACGACCGCGCCCCTTCCCCTCACATCTCGCAATCTTCAGTTTTATTTTCGGGCTGGGCGTTTTCACTTACTTCGTGCGGACCTGGTTCCCGGCGGGGCAAGTCATCCCCTATGTCAATTTGAACGTCGGAGAATTCCCGCTCTATCTCGCTGGTTGGATCGTCGGCATCCAGAGCTGGCGGTATGGCTGGATCGAGATGATTGACTACAGCCGGATGCGGGTCTGGGTGGGCGTGGCGGTCCTGGCGATCGTGCTGATGCCGCCCATGATCATTCTGGGTGTCGATGTCACGATGAATTTCGACGAATTTTTTGGTGGATGGGGCCCTCTCGCCTTCCTCTACAGCCTCTGGCAAACTACCGTTTTTGTCGGGGTGTCTTTGGGGCTGCTCTATTTGTTTCGGGTGCATCTGGCGGGCACAGGTCCGCTCCCACGGGGTCTGACACGCACCGCCTACGCCGCCTATATTGTTCATCCGCTCTTCGTTGTGCCCTTGACCGAGTTGGTCGTGCAATTCCCGACAATTCCACTGATACATTTCATGCTGCTCTTCCCGCTGGCGATTTGTGCAAGCTTTTTCGCCGGGGCCTTGCTCTGCCGCTTGCCCGTCCTGAAGCGAATCCTCTAGCCTTCGCTGTTGTTGCTCGAGAGGGAATCCAATGAACACGAAAATTTTCGATCTGAACGAAGCGGAGGCCTGCGCGGTTCTGCAGATTTTCAAAGCGGTTGCGACCGACGAGGGTAGGTTGCCCTTGCACGAGATTCATCAAAAGACTCTTGCTGCGATTGCCGAGCATGTCTTTCATGCCGATGTGGACTTGAGCGGTTTGCCTGCATCTTTTGCCGGGGCACTGGAATCAATCGTCGACGAAGCTCTGCGCCACGAGGTCGTTCATATGGCCTCGGTTCTGCCCTACCTCGAGACAGACGATCTGGCGGAGCGAGGCGAGGCCCTGGGCCGACTCGCCAAGGCCTGGGAAGTCTCCGACCTGACGGTCAAGGGAGCGCTCTCTCTTGCCAAGGGCCATAAAACACTTCTGTATCTGGACAGCTTCCGGACCAACAAACCCGAACTCGGACAGGGCGTGGCGGCGCTCTCCTGGGGGTTTCTGAAAAGCTCCCTGCATCTCGATGGCGACAAGAAGGAGCTGGCTCGGTACGAAAGTCTTCGCGAATTACCGGCCGATACCTTCGGCCGCACTCTGGTCGCGTATTACGAGGACAATCTCTTCCCGCTGCCCGGCAGCGTGGGTTCTCCGTTTTCGAATAATCTGACGGCGCATGATCGTCATCATGTGCTTGCCGGGTACGACACGACTCCGCTCGGCGAACTTTGCGTATTTTCCTTCGATGGTGCGTTGTCGAGGGCGAATTATAGCGGGGCGATGATCGGCGTCGTAGCGCAATTTCAACTCGGCTACGCCTATGACCCGACAGTGCGAGCCTGGCGTCACCAATTCGATCCGGACAGGGTGTACCGAGCGGCCGAGCGGGGACATGCATGCAAGGTCAATTACCTGGATGAGTCGATCGATCTCGATGCCTTGATGACCAAGCCGCTCAATGAGGTCCGCGAGCATTTCGGTATTCCGCTGGAGGGTGCGCTGGTGCGGGGCCCCGATGATCGCTGGTGTGGCGAGATGGGGCCGGTCGGGGAGCGCGAGAGCCCGGACATTGCCAAAGAAGGACTCCTGAAGTTCGATTGAACGCCAGGCGCTGGTGACCGCGGGTTCGGGCGGGTTGAAGCACTCTCGACAGGATGCCGAACCCCGGATCTGTGCTACTGTGGCCCAGCATGGATCGGGAGAGACTCATCCGTCTGGAGGAATCGGATTCCGGACAACTACAGCTTTGGGTCGGAGGTCAGTGGGCTCTGGCCGATGGTGTGCCTGAACTGGATGAGCTGCAGACGCGGATTGCCGGGGGCCGCCAGGCGGTCCTCAGCATGCATGTCGAGGAGCTCGAGGCGTGGGATTCCAGTCTGGTAGCTTTTCTGGTCGGCGCGGCCTCGCTTGCCGATCAGGGGCAATGCGCGGTCGATTACGACCAGTTGCCCTCGGGCCTGCAGCGCCTGCTCGCTTTGGCGCGTGCCGTTCCCGAGAAAGAAGACGCTCGAACAGCGCCGGTGCCTCCCTCCTTCCTCGAGAAGTTGGGCGACGGCTGGTTGGCCATGGCCGCCGAGTTCCGCTCCGGCCTCGAGTTTGTCGGTGAAGCCGCATTGAGCCTGGTGCGGCTGGCTCGCGGTCAGGCGCGTTTCCGTCGCTCCGATTTACTCCTCTTGATTGAGGACTGCGGGGTCCGGGCCTTGCCCATCGTCACGCTGATCTCGTTTTTGGTGGGAATGATTCTGGCCTTCGTCGGCGCGATCCAGTTGCAGCAGTTTGGCGCCGAGATTTACGTCGCAAATCTGGTCGGGATCGCGATGCTGCGCGAGATGGGCGCGATGATGGCCGCGATTATCATGGCGGGGCGCACGGGCGCTGCCTTCGCGGCCCAGTTGGGAACCATGCGGGTCACGCAGGAGATTGATGCTCTCACCACGATGGGGATTTCTCCGATGGATTTCGTTGTTTTGCCGCGCATGGTGGCCTTGTGTTTGATGATGCCACTGCTGGCGCTTTTCGCGGACCTCGTGGGCGTTTTGGGCGGGGCCGTTGTCGGCGCCACAATGCTCGACCTTTCACCCTCTCTTTACCTGCGCCAGACGGTCGAGGCGGTCTCATTCTCGGACTTCTCTTCCGGGCTTCTCAAATCAGCTGTCTTCGGGGTGCTGATTGCCGTGGCGGGTTGCCTTCGCGGGATGCAATGCGGCAATAGTTCCTCGGCAGTCGGTGAGGCCGCAACGTCTGCGGTGGTCACCGGGATCGTCCTGATCATCGTAGCGGATGCCACATTTACCGTCCTTTTCAATATTGTCGGGTTTTAAATGAACGAACCTAAAACAACAGATACGCGTGAGAGCGCCATCGAGGTGCGCGACCTCACAATGGCCTACGGCGATTTCGTGGTGATGCGGGATTTGAATTTCGAGATTCGCTCGGGCGATATCTTTATCATCATGGGCGGAAGTGGGTGCGGGAAGAGCACCTTGCTGCGCCACCTTGTCGGACTTGTCGAGCCGGCCCGCGGCGAAATTCGCT
This sequence comes from Deltaproteobacteria bacterium, assembly GCA_003447545.1. GTDB lineage: Bacteria > Desulfobacterota > Binatia > UBA12015 > UBA12015 > UBA12015. Next base: position 7,706 of record DLYX01000403.1, read on the forward strand.
ACAGCGGGGCCTCCTTCACGGAAGCGGATGCCGATGGACGAGCCGCATTCCTGCGACGGTTCGGCGTTCTCTACCAGAGCGGTGCTCTATGGAGTTCGATGACGCTCGCCGAAAATATCGGTCTGCCCCTGGGCGAGTATACGGACCTGACCGAGCGAGAGATTCGCGATGTTGCGGGCCTGAAATTATCACTGGTTGGCCTGTCCGGTTTCGAGGACTTCTATCCTTCCGAGATTTCAGGAGGAATGCAGAAACGCGCCGGTCTTGCGCGCGCCATGGCGCTGGACCCCGAGATTCTATTTTTCGACGAGCCGTCGGCGGGCCTCGACCCGCTCTCATCTGCGCGTCTCGACGAATTGATTCTGGAGATTCGCGACAGTCTTGGCTCGACTGTGGTGATCGTTACGCATGAATTGGCCAGTATTTTCGCTATCGGAGATGATTCCGTATACCTGGACCCGGAGACCCGAACGATGAAGGCACGAGGCAATCCCAAGCAGTTGAGGGACCACGGAGAAGACCCCGGTGTCCGCGAATTCCTTTCTCGGGGTCAGATTTCCGGAGGTGGTCCTCATGAGTAAGAAGGCGAACCCGACGAGGATCGGAGGATTTGTCCTTGCGTCGCTCATGCTGGCAGTTCTCGGCGTGGCTCTTTTCGGCTCGGGACGCTTCTTTGAGCGGACCGAGCCTTTTGTCTGTTATTTCGATGGCTCCATCAACGGGCTGGCGGTCGGTTCGAATGTGAAATTCAAAGGGGTGCCGATTGGCTCGGTTTCCGAGATTCTTCTGCGCTTCGATGAGTCCGACGACAGTGCCAGCGTGCGGATTCCGGTGGTGATCCGCATTGACGAGAGCAAGATCGAAAAAGGTGCCGACCGCCCGGTAGACCTGAGCGACCCTAAGGTCCTGCAGTCGCTGATCAGCCGGGGCCTCCGGGCAAGCCTTCAATCCGAAAGCCTCGTGACAGGCCTGCTCTACGTGAACCTCGATTTCTACCCGGACGCACCACCGATTCGATTGGCGGAGGCCGGCGATATGATGGTGATCCCGACACTTCCCTCGACGCTCGAAGCGGTGCAGGAAGTGATGGGTCGGGTGGTTCGCGAATTGGATCAGGTGGACTTCAAGGAAGTCTTTCTCTCGGTCGAGGAAACGATCGAGTCGATTCATGAAATGCTGACCTCCCCCGAGATCCCGTCGACGATGGAGTCCCTCGCCGACACCATGGAGAGTCTGCGGAAATTATCGCATACGCTGAACGAAAAGATCGGCCCCTTCTCGGAAGCGGTGGAAGGCACAGCCCTGCAGGCCGATACGACCTTGCAGGAACTGACCGATGTGATCGCTTCGGTGGGCGTATTGCTCGACCCGGAGTCGCCCTTGGCGTTTCAGGTGGGCCAGACACTGCGCCAGGTTTCGGGCGCCTCGGACTCGGTGCGTGAGTTGGCAAACTTCCTCGAGGAGCATCCGAGCGCTTTGCTCTATGGTCGTGGCGGTGAGCCGGAAGAGGAGAATCCGTGATGGTGAATCGACATTTTCGCAAGACAAGCTTGTTGTTCATGCTGCTCGTCTCAAGTTGCTCGCTTTTGTCCGGTGCCCCGGGTTCGGGTCCGAATCGATATTACGTTCTGACTGAGGGTGCGGAATTGCGTGAGATCGCGCGCCTGCCGAAATTGAGCCTCGGCGTGGGTCCGATCGAGCTGCCGGATTATCTCGATCGGTTTTCCATCGCGACTCGCAGCGAGGCAAACAGGGTCACCTACGCGGAGAATGACCGATGGGCCGAAAGCCTCGGAGGTAATGTCCAGCGCGTTCTCGCGGCCGATCTATCCGTTCTGCTCTACACGGAACGGATCTCGTTGTTTCCCTGGTACCGGACCTCGGCGCCGGATCGGCGGGTCTCGATCAGCATTCAGCGTTTCGAGGTCGACCCCGGAGGGAAGGTTCGCTTGTGGGCTCGTTGGATCCTGCGGGATGAAGACGGGAAACGACTGGTATCAGGGGAGTTTGATGAACGACGAGAAGTCGCCACCGGACCCGATGCCGTGGCTCGGGTGATGAGCGATCTGGTTGGAGACCTCGCGCGCTCCCTGGCGGTCGTAGTCGCAGAATCCGTTTGAGGGTCGGGGCCGCGAATGAGCTCAAGCGGTGCTAGCGCGTCGTCACCGAGACGGTCATATCTGCGTCGGGAACCGGGACATAGGCGCGCAGGATCGCATAAAACGGTTTGCCGGTCGGGATCCCGTTTTTACCGGACCCGTCGGGGCTGAGCGTTACGGTGTAGGTGCCGTCCGCATTGGGCTCGGCAGAATAGGTCGTCTGGTCGTATACTTTTTTATCGTTCGGAATCAGAAAACGATCCTCTGCTCCGTACGCTGTCACCGAGAAATATCCGGAATCCTGGACGATGCCTGCGGGCACCCTGAGTTCGTAGGTTTTCGTGCCGGACAGAGGCTCCCCTCCCTCGTCGACCATGATGGGGAGGTAGCGGACGGTGTCGGAGGGGGTTCCGAGTTGGCCGAGCATCACGGCGCTGGCTGAGGTGATCTCACCAACGTCACCGGACTTCTTGCCGAAAGCTCTGCCTGCATCGAGGTGGGGAATGCTCGCCTCGATCAAGGCGAGCCCGGACTTTTCAATCGCTGGTGAAAATCGCTGCACATCGCGATGCATGTCGCCGTCTCCACCGTCGAGACGCATCTTCTGGCCGAGCGCTGTCACCTCGTCCAAATTGTTGACCACGACCATCCGGGTCAGAACCAGTCCCTGATCGGTTTCGAGGATGACGTGATCAAAGTCGCCCGCGGGGGCTTTCTGTCCGGGCCGCATCAAGACGATGGGTTTGCTCGGGTTGACGATGACGGCGGGTACGTTGTGCAGCATGTCGAAAACCGAGACGGAAAAGAACCGGTCGTATTGCGGTGTATGCAGCACGGCCGGGCCGTTGGAGAGGCTGAACCAGGCGTAGCCGTAATCGACGGTTGCTTGCGGTGTGACAACCGTCTTGTCGGTCGGGTCTACCAATCCGGTAAAGCTGAGTTGCCCGGCCTGATTGTCCACCAGCCATTCGTTCATCATGCGAGCCTGCTCCTGATTCGGGTACGCGCGAATATAGGCTTCGATCGTATCCAGAGCGCGAGCGGAGATCGGGAAAAAGAGCAAGCAGGCAAGTGTGATTATGGTTTTTCTTTGCACGAGGAACTCCTCCTGAAATTGGTTGGTCGCCGCGCCCAGTGGGTTGGACCGTCAGGCAGGAGGGGCGTCCTTGCTTTCGGGTGGGCGTAGTCGAGTCATGAAGTTTTCGGCCAGACCTTCGTAGAGAGCCGTCGGACAGACAAGGCGCGATGCCTCGAACGCCATCATGGCGGCAAGCGCCAGAGGCAGGGTCATGAAGCGGGCATCGGTCATTTCGACGAGAATCACAAAAGCAGTGATCGGGCTTTGGACGACTCCGGAGAAATAGCTCACCATGCAAAGGAGAATCACCGCTTTGGGGTCCATGAACTCCAGAAAGGGTGCCACGAGTTGGCCGAGCGCGGCGCCGGTCGCAAGACTGGGATCAAAGAGTCCTCCGGGGATTCCGCTCAGCAGCGCAATCCAGTTCCCCAGAGCAATCGCCCCGAATCCCCAAGTCGGTACTTCGGTCCCTTCCATCAGGATGGCTTCCGCATGAGGGTATCCGCTGCCGTAGCTGAACCCTTCCGAGAGGATCGCCAGGAGAGCCATGGCCGCGCCGAGAGAAGCGGCCGCCATGAGAGGTTGTCGGCGATAGAAGCGACCGTAGGGACGCGTGGTCAGCAGCAGGCTCTGGGCAAAAAGCCCTCCGAGCAAACCGAAGACCACGCCCAGGACCGGGACCACCAACCATTCGAGGGGCTGGTCGAGGCGGGTCTCTATTTTGCCGTAGAACAAATAGTCGCCGAAGAGTGTCATGCAGACGATGCATGCGACCAATACGGTGCGCACGATCGTGCCTGCGTTTTCCTTTTCGAACGAACGGCCAATTTCTTCCAATGCGAAAACAGCACCCGCGATGGGTGTGTTGAAAGCAGCCGCGATCCCGGCAGCGCCTCCTGCGAGGATCAGGCCTCGTTGCACCAACCATGTCTGGAATTTCCCCCAGCGGTTGGAGAGGTACATAAAGCAGGCGCCCGCGTGGACCGAGGGTCCTTCCCGGCCGATGGTCATGCCGGCGAAGAGGCCGATCGCGAGAAGCAGACCTTTACCGACAAGAATGCGCCAGGAAAGAACATGGCTGCGGGCCGGCCCGTCCTCGATCTTCAAGGCGGCGATAGCCTGAGGAATGCCGGTTCCATCGGTGCCCTGAAAGAAACGGTCGCGCAGTTGGCAAATGAGAATCATGCCGAAGAAGAGCATCGCCGGCTGAATCCAGGGCGAGACCGTCTGCAACCATTGCGAAAATAGAACGCTCCAGTCGTCGAGGTATCGAAACAAGGCCGCGACGGCACCGGTTGCTGATGCGGCCAGAATCCACACGGAATGTCGCCGCAGTGCATGCAGAGAGAACAGGCTTTCCTGCCATCGGGATTTCGTGGACATTTCCATCAGGCACGTCGCCATTGCCGGAATCGGCGAATCAGGTTGTTGGTCGAAGTATCGTGCGAGAGGGTCGTCTCTTCGTCCGACTTCAACTCGGGGACGATCTTGTTGGCGAGAACCTTGCCCAATTCGACGCCCCATTGATCAAACGAGTTGATGTTCCAGATCGTCCCCTGGGTGAATATCTTGTGTTCATAGAGGGCGATCAGCTGACCCAGAATATGCGGCGTCAGTTCGCGTTTTACGATAATCGTGGTGGTCGGGTGATTTCCCCGGAAGGTACGATGCGGCACCTCATTTTCGGGTACGCCTTCGGCGCGAACTTCATCTTCCGTTTTTCCGAATGCGAGAGCTTCGGTCTGTGCAAGACAATTGGCCATCAGAAGTTCATGGTGGTCGCGAATATCGTGCGATGGTTTGGCAAAGCCGATGAAGTCGCAGGGAATCAGCTTGGTTCCCTGATGAATCAATTGATAGTAGGCATGCTGGCCATTCGTTCCGGGCTGGCCCCAGACGACGGGCCCGGTTTGGTAGTCGTGGATCGGTCGCCCTTCGCGGTCCGTCGACTTTCCGTCACTCTCCATATCCAGTTGCTGCAGGTAGGCGGTCAGTCGCCAGAGATATTGGTTGTAGGGGAGGATGGATTGCGTCTGTGCGCCAAAGAAGTTGTTGTACCAGATGCCGACGAGGCCCATCAGGACGGGAAGATTCTTTTCGGGGGGCGTTGTCCGGAAATGCTCATCCATGGCGTGGAAGCCGGCGAGCATCTCCCGGAAACCGTCCGGGCCGATCGCGACCATGAGGCTGAGTCCGATGGCGGAATCAAACGAATAACGCCCGCCCACCCAGTCCCAGAAGGCGAACATATTGGCGGTATCAATGCCGAAGGCCGCCACCTCTTTTGCGTTCGTGGAAACCGCGACAAAATGACGGGCCACGGCAGCTTCGTCGCCGAGAGCGTCCAGCATCC
>DLYX01000391.1:0-950 GCA_003447545.1 Deltaproteobacteria bacterium
GGCTACCACACCTACATGGCCGGAAAATGGCATTTGGGCATGGAGCCAACTAAGCGGCCCAGCCGTCGCGGCTTTGAGCGCACCGTCGCGATGATGGATTCGGGAGCGGATCATTGGGAACAGCGGCCCTACCTTCCCATCTATGATCAGGCGAATTGGTTTGCTGATGGCGAGCGGTTTTCCCTGCCGGAGGATTTCTATTCTTCACGCTTTCTGGTCGACAGCATGATCGAATTCATCGGCAGCAATCTGCAGGACGGCGAGCCATTTTTTGCATACTTGCCATTCATGGCGGTGCACTCGCCTGTGCAGGCCCCCCAGCAATTCATCGATCGTTATATGGGCGTCTACGATTCGGGTTGGGATGCCTTGCGCGAGCAGCGCAAGCAACGGGCAGAAGACCTCGGCATCGTTCCGGAAGATACGCCGATGGTGCGGATGGAGACCACCGGCGATTGGGACGCGCTCAGCCCCGAGGAAAAGCGGTATCAGGCAAAACGAATGGCCGTGTATGCCGGCATGATCGAGGCCATGGATTTCCATATCGGTCGCCTGGTCGAGTTCCTCAAGGCCAGCGGGCAATACGAAAATACCATTTTCATTTTCACCTCGGATAACGGGAGTGAAGCCAGCGGCTCGGCCGAGCCCAGAGCGTTTCGGGAGCGAGTGGGGCCCGAGAACATGGGCTACAACCTGGACTATGAGAACTTGGGATTGAAAGGCAGCTTCAGCATGATCGGCCCCAGCTTCGGCAGCGCCTCGGCCAGTCCTCTCGCGTACTACAAGTTTTATGCGGGCGAGGGCGGGCTGCGCGTGCCTTTGATCATTGCCGGAGAACCTCTTGGCCCCGGCCAGTCCCTCACAGCGGCCTTTGCCTGGGTCACCGATATCACCCCGACCATCTTGTCTCTGAACGGCGTCTTGCCGCCTGAGGAGCGCTATGGGGGGCG
>DLYX01000391.1:1207-4074 GCA_003447545.1 Deltaproteobacteria bacterium
CCCCGACCATCTTGTCTCTGGCCGGCGTCTCGCCGCCTGAGGAGCGCTATGGGGGGCGACCGGTCGAGGCCATGACCGGGCGAGATCTGACGCCGATTCTTTCGGGCTCCGCGGACCGAGTCTATGGCGCGGGCGATGCGATTGGCTACGAGTTGGCCGGTCACGGTGTTTTGTTCGAGGGCGACTACAAATTGGTGATCAATCAGCCGCCGGTCGGCGATGCCCAATGGCGCCTTTTCAACATTGTCACAGATCCGGGCGAGACAGCCGATCTGGCCGCGTTAGAGCCACTTCGCTTTCAACGAATGTTGGCGCGTTATCAGCAGTACCGAGACGAGAATCGCGTCCTCGAGCTAGCCACGGGCGATAACCCCCGCCAACAAATTGTCCTCAATTTATTCCTGCAATACCGGGATGCCGCGGTGGTGGTCTTGTTGACGATGTTGCTCCTGCTCCCGTTCCTCGTTGCGTATCGCATGAAGCGAAAGTCCGACCAGAAGCCATTGGCCTGAGAAGGAAAGCATTATGAAGATCAAAAGAACTCCCGATGAACGATTTGCCGACCTGCAGGATTTCCCTTTCGAGCCCCATTACGCCGAAGTGCAGGATGGTGACGGCGGCCGCCTGAGAATCCATTATCTGGACGAGGGCGACCCGAGTGCGGATCCGATTGTGTTGATGCATGGAAACCCGGCCTGGTGCTATCTCTACCGCAAGCTGATTCCGGCTCTGGTCGCGGCAGGCCATCGCGTGGTCACGCCTGATCTGGTCGGGTTTGGCCGATCCGACAAGCCGACAGAATACGACGACTACAGCTATTTGCGGCATGTGAGCTGGATGCAGCAATGGCTGGAGCAAGTCGACCTCGAACGGATTACGCTGTTCTGTCAGGACTGGGGTGGCTTGATCGGATTGCGTTTGGTGGCGGCAAATCCGGATCGGTTTACGCGGGTGTTGGCCTCGAATACCAGTCTCCCCACCGGCGACGAGAAGTTGCCCCAGCCATTTCTGGATTGGCAAATATTCTCGCGCGAGGTCGAGAATTACGACCTCGGTGTGATTATTGCCATGGGGTGTGTGGCCCCGATCGCCGACGAGGTGATCGCAGCCTACAACGCGCCTTTCCCGGATGAGACCTACAAGGCCGGCGCACGGGTTTTCGCCTCATTGGTGCCGCATGACCGTGAGCATCCTGCCTTTGTCGCTAATCGGAGTGCCTGGGAAAACCTCGAGAATTTTCAGAAGCCCTTCCTGACCGCTTTCAGTGATAGGGACCCGATGACCAAGGGTGCGGATGCACCGATGCGCAAGAGAATCCCCGGCGCCGCCGATCAGCCGCATACGATAATCAAGGGCGCGGGGCATTTTCTGCAGGAAGAGCGCCCCGAGGAACTGATCGAGGTCTTGCTCAATTTTATCGAGGGGGAACCCGCGCCTGAGTAACTGATTCTGGCGGATTGGAATGCGCCGTTTGGGACTCGGTCATTTGCTGGAAAACTGCCGGGCCTCCGATCCGCGCGAAAGCTCCCGTTCACGGACAGGGGGCGAATTGCTGGTGATTGCCCCACGCACGGTATCGTAGTTGAGAGGATGAAGAACATCGGCACCTCGACCATGCTGAACTCGATTTCGATGGGGTGCCTGTGGCACCCAAGGCTACAAGTACAGGGATCGGTTGTTCACCGAGAGCGGAACGCAGAGCATTTTTTGCGCGGGAGCGACGCGGACAAAGCCAAGATCATCCGGAAGGGGCGGGGTGAAGCTGCGACAGAAATAGATCGTCCATCCGATTTCGCTCGCGCGCGCTCGCAGGCCGGGTCGCGGCGTTGCACGCTAGGTCGCGGCGTTCACGGTGTACTGGCCCGGGTCGGTCACGAAGTCGGCGTGGCCGTAGGTGTCCAGCAGGCGCGCGATTTTGGCGTTGAGTCGGCGGTCGATCCATGCAGACAGCCCCGGCACCTTCAGTCCTATGCGATAGAATGCCGCATTGGTGCTGATGACGCCCGCTGCAATTGCCGCGGCCAACTTCTCGGTCCGGCTGAAGGTGATTCCCATCGTTCTGGCCTGTGCTGCATCGCCACTCAGGAAGCTGTTGATGAGCACGAACCGGGAAAAGCCGTTTTCAAGCCAGCTATGCAGCTTTCCCCGGATCGAAGATCGATCAAACAGGTTCGCCTCCATCGTGCCCCGCACCAGCGTGCCACATGTTTCGTCGTCATAGGCTTCGCGCAGCGTGACATGGCGAGCCATCAGAAGATCGATGATCTCCCGGGGTGTCTCGCCGAGCAGATCCTGCGGTAGTCCGAGCAGGAAGCAGCGATAGCGGGACAATTCCACCGTGGCTCTCTGCGCTTCAGTGAACTCCGTGATTCCCTTGCGCAACAGTCGGGCGGACATCAGGAACGTGCCGATGGTGCCCGCAGGCATCTGGTCGACCTGCGGGATCGGGATACCGTAGGTGCCCACATCCCATTTGCCCGAACTGAGGAGATGAAAGCGCACCATCGAGTGCATCAAACGCACCTTGGCGGCCGCCTGAAATCCCTTGCCGTAACGCTCGAGTGCGCCAGGCAGCGTCGTGGCGGTAAAGAAGCTCGCGGTCTCGAAGACGCGCTTGGCAGATGCTTCGTCGGACAAGGTGCCCGTCATGGTCATCGGAAGCGCAGCGTATTTATTCAGGAAGGTCGCGAGAAAGGCGCCGCGAATTGCGAACGGGGTGCCCGAGGCCATCGGAATCCGCTCGTCGCGTGCTCCGGCTTCGACCAAATCCATATCGACCCACTCGGGGGTGTTTTCCATCGCGCGAATGAACGCGACGAGTTCGGGCGGAGCATCCTCGACGTTCTCCACGCCACGTTCGCAGGCGG